>JAJYDM010000072.1 GCA_021777475.1 Actinomycetes bacterium
CAGTCTTTTGCTGCCTACCTTTCGCAGTCTCCTACCACGGTGGCGGTGATCTTTCAGGCTCCCCATCCCGGGACCGACTAACTCTTGTGCTGGCTCTTATTGGTGGAACGACGGCTGTGTGAAGTTCATCTGCCATATGGTCGAGTGACGCGCGTAACTCTGTGTGAGATCTAAGGTTCTTCCTCTGGCCAGTTGCTGCCATCAAACAGAGCCGGATCAATCCGGGTTTGTGGGACTTGAACCTTTCCTCGGTTGAGGTTGAGTCTTATTGCTGGCGCAAAAGCCATGATACCGTTCAGTTTTTCGTCAAGTGGGGCGACAAAAGTGGCGCTGACACATTCCCTCAGCTTCAAAATAGCTGAGTCAAGCCGGCGAATACTCCAGTTGAACAGAAGAACACCCTCTCAGACCAGATGAACCTTCTACAAGAGTTGACCAACTCCCGCATCGATGCAGCGGTACTGATACTTATAGAACGCTTTGGCTTACATGGGCTTTAATTGCGAGACCAAGGTTATAGATAAAACGGGCATCGCAGCAGACGCTGTTTAAGACGGAAATAGCGCTAAAAGCGGGGATACCGTCTGTGGCGGAGGCGAACCGGAGTATTTCAACTTCTGGGTGTGGCCCGTGGCTTTGCCGCCACTTGCCCTGACTCCGCAGATGGATCTTGGGAGTCAGGGCAAGTGGCGGTGTCTTCGCTACGACAGGAACGATTCCACTCACGAGGTCCTTCAGCGCAGCGGATCAAGCCGAATTGTGATAACGGGTAGTAACCTCACTTAGGAGCCATGAGTTGTGTCCGCGCAGGAGCCCCGGCCTGGAGTGCGTGGATTGATTTTGGAGGTTTTCCATCGTAGAAGTCAGTGATTAATGTTTCCCATAACTTTGGCCAAAATCCGAATCGAAATAAGGATGTCCGTAGAGGGAGATTAAGCTGTCTGCTCCAGTGCCTGGGTGAGTAGGGCTTGTGCCTTGTCTGCAAGCGGCTTAAGCACATCGTCTTTAATAATGTCGTGTGGGTCGATAATGGAGATAGTCGTTCCCGCGCCGGCCTTCTGAAGAACGACATTGCAAGGCATCCAGAGCGCGAATGCCACATCCACGGTCAGAGCCTCATTTGCTAGATTTGGATTGCACGCGCCAAGGATGACCAGAGGTTCTCTTTCGACACCGATCTTTGTTTTTAGCGTTGCCGCAACGTCGATCTCAGTAAGTACGCCAAAGCCAAATTTAGCAAGTGATTCGGTGATTGCTGTCCTTGCCTCATTCAGTGGCTTGTCGATTGTCTTTGTAAATGCCATTTTGCAACCTCACATTTTTCATAAGTCTGTCCACGGAATCTGGATACAGTTTCAGGTGGAGTCAATTATTGACGCCTCACATCTATTCAACCGAGCTGTTTAGAGAATATTCCGATTGCCTGGCGAACGAAGCAAAAAGCGAAAAGCATATGGTTATCGATTATCAGGAACTTATCTTTCTCGCAGGCCGGCAAATCGTCTTTTGCGGGGTTGATCGCGGTGCTGCATTCTCTTTCGTATGATTTCACGTCGTTCGTGCAATTCTCGATAGGTGATTTGCTGCACGGAACTGTCAAGACCCAACGAACCTCTAACTCCTTCGAGGTCTACCGGTACCACTCTGGGGTCGATGCCAACGTCAGATGCTATCTTCTCACCGTGCTTGGCAGCGAAATATGCCGCCAGACTCGTGATTTCTGCAAATATGTCAACATCCGGTGCATACTTCGGCATAGACGAATCGAGAAAAAGAAGGTCTTTGATAAATAGCATTAGCTCTTTTGGCATTTTTGCTCCGTAGCCCAGGAGGGCCTTTGTAATCTCTCGGACCTGTGCCGTTAATTCCTCTGGCGTGAGCTTTGTAGGGTCAACCGGGGGTCCGTCCAGGCCTAGATCGTCGATCACCTCTTCAATGTCAGAATCTGCCGGGAGAGCTCCGAGGTCCCTCAGGGCTTCAACCTGGATGCGTACGTCGTTTATGGTGCCGCCCATCAGCAGTCGCAGAAATGCTAACCGTTTTGGCTCGCTTAGTCTCCCAGTCATGCCGTAGTCGAGGAGAGCCACTACTCCGTCTGGCTGAACTAGAAGGTTTCCGCCATGGAGATCCCCATGGAATACCCCATACATCATTGCTCCTTCCATGAAAGCGACCATCGCTGCGCGAATAACGGCGGAGGTATCTATCCCGGCGTGTCGCATGTCGGCAACGTTGTCCCAGGGGAATCCAGTTAGCTTCTCCATGATCAGAACTTTGCGGGTCACATATTTTGGGTGCGGGCGTGGCACAACGAGTGCAGTCTGGTTTGTTTCTACCAGGATGCGTGCGATGTCTAGCATGTTGGCGGCCTCGAGTCTGAAGTCCAACTCCTCAACAATCGTTTCGGCGAATAGTTCCACCAGTGATGGGGGGTTAGCCAGCGAAGTCACGGGGATTCTGCCCACAAGCGCTGGGGCAAACCAGCTCATAGCTGCTAAGTCGGCTGCTACGACCTTGTCGATAGAGGTGCGTTGGACTTTGACCACTACCTCCTCGCCACTCCAGAGCCGAGCCCGATGGACTTGAGCGATTGACGCCGCCGCTATGGCAACATGGTCGAATTCGGAGAATAGATCTTCGAGGGTTGCTCCAAGTTCATTTTCGATGGTCTGTCTCACCAGGTTGAATGGTTCGGGACTTACCTGATCTCTTAGCATCTTGAACTGAGTGACGAGCTCAGGAGGAAAGATTCCGTCCCCGCTTGAGATAATCTGACCAAGTTTAATATAGGTGGGTCCAAGGATCTCAAAGGCGATCCGCAAGCGCCTGGCTAATCCTGATCTGGAGTAGGTTCGTGACTGCCGCCGATCAGACAATCTCCAACCACCGATTGCTTTGCCGAGATAATATGCGGTTTTCACTACCCGCGATCCCGGTGGCAGCCGCCGCTTTTTCAGAAGCTTGGGTATTTGCTGCTTTGATGCTTGGCGAATCGATTCAATTGAATTCAGCCACTCCAGTTTTTGGGGATCAATTAGCCAAGGAGGTTCAGCGGAGAAAGCGCCGAAAACTCTGTCTGCGGGTGAGATCTTAGGGATATCGGTTGGTTTTTGCATGCTAATCCGTCATATAAGCTGGTCAGTATTTCCAATCTAGTTCCCGCTGTGGATTTTGTCGTGAGTTAGCTTCAGCTTCGCCTTATCCAGTTAGGCAGAACGGCCCTAATAGATATTGCCCAGCGAAAGATTTCGGGCCAAATAAATCAAGGATCCGAGGCAGTTCTGAAACGGTCTTGAAATCTGGCTTTTATCCCTGGGTTTGACATATTTGAAGATTTATTGATATGGGATTGGTGTGGTAACGGCTTGATGCGGTTGCATGATCAGAAGAAGCAGGAAGGTCAGAGAGTAACCATCTGGAGGCGTCGGCCTGGGCGGTAATTTTCAAGTCAGTTGACGTGCAAAACTTAAAGGATTAGGCCGTGTTTCTCCTTTCTGCTTGTTACGACGATGGCGGCGTTATCCAGGTCTCCGCTGTTGGTGTCCAGTCGTGGGTGACACCTGAGATTCAGCGGTCTGGACTCTTCGCCTTTGCGCTTTCATAGAGGGAGTTTCGTCCTGAAAAAATCGAAGCCGACTGACCGGTGTGCATCTGATGCGAAGCGACGAACTTCAAGGATGAATGACGGTAATGGTCGTTTTAGCAGACAACAAACCTATGTCCAGTTTCGGGCCTCATCTATGCTGTTTAACTCTCCATGGGGGTATCCCGGCCAATAATTGGTCGTTCCGAAGAGTGTCTCGATATGGGGGTTGCGGTGGATGGCAAGTTTTTGCTGGCATGACCGCTCGCTCCCGGTAGGGCGGAGAGGAGATCTCGGGCTGCCTTATGGAGGTGGGCCCTAGTTACCTTACCCAAGCCGCCATGTTGGCTTTGGTGATCTCGGGCGAGCTTGCCATTGAGTGAGCGTCACTCTATTGCAGAGATGATCGACGTGATATGGTTTCCGTTAGTCGGATCACTCATATGTGATATGAGTGATCCAGTTTCTGGAGGCCATATCACGTCGATCCTGCTCAGTGCAAGCTCTACGACCTCTTCAGCTCCGACGCCTATGCCCTGAAGTGACGAGTTAGGCGCTATTCCATGGCAGCGGAACCGCCATACCTGACATGGAGGAACTTCAAATCATCACTAGCTCGCGAGGAATGTTCCAATAGGGCAATTCCGCCCTATGCGCTGCCTGTCTAGTCGGGTGGCGCCATCACTATGGATCCGTTGTGCCCTCCAAATCCAAATGAGTTCGAGATTACCGGACCGACAGTGATCTTTCGGGGTTCAAGTATGACCACGTCAATGTGAATGTCGGGGTCGACGTTCTTTGTATTAGCTGTAGGAGCGATGTAGCCCTTTTCCAATGTGAGGGCTGCGGCAGCCGCTCCGAGCGCTCCGGCGCCTCCCAGTGCATGGCCGAGAGCACCTTTGATAGAAGTTGTGGGAGGCGCGTCCGAGCCAAATACTGAGATTATCGCCTCGGATTCGGAGAAGTCGTTCAGTGGCGTTGAAGTCCCGTGGGCGTTGATGTGAACGATATCGCGGGGACTCATCCCGGCATCCTCTAGTGCCAATGTCATGCATGTCGCAGCACCCACTCCATGTGGTGCAGGTGCGGTGATGTGAAACGCGTCGGCATTGGAGGCGGTGCCGGCAATGATGCCATATATACGCGCACCCCTTGCCTTTGCGAACTCCAATTCTTCAAGCACCAGCACCGCTCCACCTTCAGTCATCACAAAGCCATCACGATCACGGTCAAACGGCCGTGAAATATTGACGTTGGACATTGCTGTCATGTTCACGAATCCGGCATAGGCCGTGGAAGTCATAGCTGCTTCGGTGCCTCCTGCGAGCATAACTTTACATCGGCCGGAGGCGATGGTCTTGGCTGCTCTGATTATCGCATGCGTTCCCGCCGCACAGGCGGTGACGGTAGATTCGCATGGCCCCGTATATCCGTATCGCATTGACAAGGAAGCAGAACCTGCGTTGGCCATCATCAAAGGAACAAGAAACGGGCTTACCCTGTTCGCACCTTTTTCGTACTGGAGGATGACTTGATTTTCAAGGCTCTCAAGTCCTCCAATCCCCGTACCCATCATAATTCCGGCCATTTCCGGATCGACGTCGAACTCCCCAGCATCGGCAAGCGCTAGGTCGGCAGCCGCGATTCCGAACTGATTGAATCTGTCTGTTCTACGGATCTCCTTGGGGTTAAGCCAATTGGATGGATCGAAATCAACTATGTGCCTGTCACTTGTGACCTCAGCTTGGGAGATCCCGTTCCAGAATTCGTCTTTGCCGATCCCGACGCAGGAGACTGCTCCGATCCCTGTGATGGCCACTTTGTACGGCGCCTGAATCCCATCGCTTGGTCCGGACGGACCCCAGCTGAGCTTCATTACAGTTTGCCTGTAACTAGAGCGTATGCGCCCGCTACCGTGTCAACACCATCGAGTTCTGATTCCTCCACTGTTATGTCGAAAGCCTCTTCAAGCGCCATGACCAGTTCCACAAGATCAAGCGAGTCAGCATCGAGATCCTCAGCAAATCGAGCTTCCATCTTCACCTGCTCTGGCTTAACACCCAATACTTCAACGGCGCAGCTGCGGAATTTTTCAAAAGTTGCCTGGTCGTCCATTTAGGACTCCTTTCATTCATTGATCACTTAGCTGGTTAGCTAATTTTTAATTATTTAGAAGGTAATTTGGCAGTCTTCCACTGCCCGGGTTTGGGATAAGGTGCTAGAAGCCCATGGCCAGGCCTCCATCGACCGGTAAAACCACCCCGGTAATATACCCGGCTCTTTCAGAAGCCAGGAATTCCACGGCCGCGGCAACGTCATCTGGTGAAGCCGCCCTCTGCATTGGTATTTGGTCTATCATCATTTTGACCTTCTCCTCCCCCAAGACGTTGAGCATGTCGGTATCCACTGCGCCAGGTGCAATGACATTGATGGTTATGGATCTTGATGCGACTTCCCGCGCCAGTGAGCGGGCCAAGCCGATCAGACCCGCCTTTGAGGCGCCGTAATTTGCTTGCCCAGGAATGCCCATCTGAGCCACGATGGAAGAAATGTAGATGATCCGTCCCCAGTGCCCCTTCACCATTTTTCCAAGTGCATGCTTTGTCAAGTAGTACGCGGATGTCAGATTGGTTTGAATCACTTCTGTCCAGGCATTCTCGCTCATACGGAGCATCAGAGTATCTTTAGTCATGCCTGCATTTGCGATCAAGATCTCAACTGGCCCAAAAGTCTCTTCCACGCGCGCGAAAACCTTGGCTATCTGCTCGGGATCGGAGATGTCGCACCTTATGGCAAGAACGCCATTATTAGTCAGGGCAGCTGGAATTTCGTGGTTTCGATATGTCACTGCCACCTTGTGGCCCGCCTTTGCGAATATGTCCGCGCAGGCATAGCCGATCCCTTTTGAGCCACCTGTAATAAGGACGGTCCTTGACTGGGTCATGACTTGCTCCAGCGGACCACGGCGCTCGACCAAGTCATTCCGGCGCCAAATCCGCAGAAAAGAACGTTGTCCCCCTCCTTAAGCCTTCCCTTTTCTGCGGCGTCGGCAAGGGCTAATGGTATCGATGCCGATGAAGTGTTGCCGGTCTTGTCGAGTACAATGGCCGTCTTTTCCATTGGTATACCCAAACGCTGATTTGCGGCCTCGATTATTCTCAGGTTCGCCTGATGCGGTACCACCAAAGCTATGTCGTCAGTAGTCAGTTTTGCACTTTCAAGCACATTTCGGGAGGATTCCACCATGACCCGAACTGCCTTCTTGAATACCTCTCGGCCCTCCATAGTCATGTATCCGCCATGGTTGCAATACAGGATGGGTACCGCTGACCCGTCAACTCCCAGGTCATAGGAGAGAATCTTGTCCTCGGTAGAATCGAGTTCGACCACTATGGCGCCTGCTCCATCGCCAAACAGGACTGCGGTCGATCTGTCGTTTTGATCGGTTATCTTGGAGAGAGTATCGGAACCGATGACTAGTACCCGATTAGCCCCCATCTTCACCATGCCGCCGGCGACAACCATTGCATAGACGAAACCGGCGCACGCTGCATTGAGGTCGAAAGCGCCACCCCTTGTCCCGAGCATGTTTTGTACAATTGACGACGTTGCGGGAGTAGTCAAATCGGGAGTCGTTGTGGAGAGAATCAACAGTTCGACGTCGCTCGGAAGAAGTCCTGCGGATTCCAAGGCCATCTTTCCGGCTTCGGCAGCAAGGGAGGCGGTGGTTCCACCGAATCGCCTCTCTTTGATTCCAGTGCGTTCGGTGATCCAGGTATCGGAAGTGTCTAGCCTTGCCTCAAAGTCGGCGTTGGTAACTACCTGGTCGGGAAGTGCGGTGCCCCAGCCGGTAATGTGTGAACCTCTTATTGTCATGATTCCCTCAGTGTTCTCAGCCATGCAATGGGCTGTCCGATTGTTACGCGTTCTCCCGACATGGCTATCATGCCCATTAGTTCTCCAGCAAAGGGAGATCGAACTTCAAATTCTGAAATTGTTCCAATAGTCTGTCCGACGCTGATGGTCGCTAAAGAAGTGTGTTCTTTGGCTGTCCCAATGGACTCGGCAAGCATGCTAGAAGGTTCAAAAATACCTGCCTGGGGAGCCACCACCATCCGTTCTGAAATGTAGAGGTGTTCTCCCTGGTGCTGTTCCACTTGGGGAACAAGTGAACTCTGCGAAGAAATAAGAATAACCAGTTTGTCCAGATCATCAGGAGTGGCTACCGATATAGCATCAAGATCAGGTACTGTGCGCCTTGCCAGTCCAGTGAGAACTCCGCCTGTTCCCACCTCCACCAGCGTCCTTGCACCTAGTTCAGCAAGTTTGGCAAGAGATTGAGTCCACTTCACTGGAGACGTCAGCTGTGTGGCAAGTAGTAGAGGCCACTCCGAGGCTCTTTGATGCGGCATGGCATCCACGTTTGCAACAACTGGAACTTCAAGATCATAAAAGCGAGTGTCGGATAGCGCTTTTCGGAGGCGCTGCCTTGCGGAGTTCATGAATGGCGTGTGGAATGCTCCCTTTACCGGGATGTTCATGACCTTTTTCGCACCTTTTGATCTGGCGATTTCACTGGCAACCGCCACGGCCTCTGAGAGTCCAGCAATGACAACCTGACCAGGAGCGTTATAGTTGGCAACCCATACGTTGTCGCCAGCTTCATGACAGGCTGCTTCGGCATCGGCGTCGGAGATCCCGAGAAGGGCTGCCATTGCTCCGTGGAATTCCTGAGCGGCGCTTTGCATTGCCTCCGAACGTTCCGAAACTAACTTTGCGCCAGCTTCGAAGGAGATTGCTCCTGAGGCAATCAGGGCCCCATATTCACCAAGCGAATGTCCTGCACACATGGCGGGGGAGACACCCAGGCGCTCAATGGCATCGAGAATCACCATGGACATGGTAAAAGTGACGAGCTGGGTGTTCCTAGTGATGGATAGGCTATCCGCGTCCGCATTCAGTAGCAGATCGCCAATGTCTCTGCCGGTTGCCTCACTTGCATCGCCTACAAGTTCCCATGATGGATGGTCCACCCACGGTGTCCCCATGTTTGGTCGTTGGGATCCTTGTCCGGGGAAGGTGAAAGCAATCAACGCTTTACCTCAATCAGGATCGTAGAAGATGTCACGTTCCAGGTCATAAAGCCACAGTCGTCGTAGATGGTATCAGCTTGGGTTTTTTCCATAGTTTCTCCACCCTTCGCTTGGAATTGAAGCACCCCGGTACAATTTGAATACTTAGACTACGAGAAGCGTTGAAAGGTTACATTTTTAAGTGAGATATTTTTATTTGTGTTCTTAGGGATCGAGTGTGATCGATGTTGCTTCGTCGGAGCTAGATTGATTTGGTCGATTCCAAGCAATCTGACTAATAGCTTTGACTGCATTGCCCGGGTGGTGGAATGGTAGACACGGAGGACTCAAAATCCTTTGCCCCCAAGGCGTGCGGGTTCGAGTCCCGCCCCGGGTACGAGGGTTAGTGACAAAACTAACCTCGTCAGGACGATAAAAGTCACTTTCTTTAGGTCAATCGTGGCTCTAAGGTATGACAACCATAATGGTTGGGTGTCCGGAAGAAGCTGGAACTCACCTGAATTGTGTGACCAGTTTTTTGTCGGAACCCAAGCGCGAATCCGCTGGTTCAGATGATCAAATTGCTCCATTTTTAAGTGTTGAGCTTTGAGAGACGTCTGTTTTCCTATAGGTCGGCAATCGATTGCACACTGGTGTTCTCTTTCGGTTCGATCATATGTGTTTGTCCTATTCCATTTTGTTTAAGAGGTATCCAACGTCGTTAGCGACTTCAATTACAAGCCAAAAACAGTTGCAGCAGGTAAACGAACGGCAACCCGGGGTAGGAAATGGGTAGAACCATTGGTGAATAGTCTGAGGTGGCCAGCGGTGTTTGAACGTCTTACCCTGAATGTGGTCATTTGCGACTGATTATTAAAGACCAGGTTTCTGCTCACCTTTCGTGCGTGAATCAGATAGGGAATTGTTGCTATGGTGAAGGTGAGATAGTGAAGCTTGAAATGCCACTTGTTGAATTGCTCGTTGAGTGGAATTCACCGTCATATCGCAGTTTTTAGCTAGTGGGATGGAACTCCTGGTTTGAGCAAAGATACTTCGAATGCATTTTCTCCTTTGACGGTTGAGCGCGTGTCGCTCCATTCATTTGATTTGAACCTCGTAAGGCCGGTCATTGGAGCTGGTCAGCGCCATTTCAGCAGATCCATTAGTATCGTCGAACTCCACGCGGACGGGCTTTCCGGATTTGGTGAGGTCGCCTCGCTCGAATTGCCGAACTACTCTTCTGAGTGGGCGCGCGGAGGTGAGCAGTTGCTCAGAAAAGTGATTCTGCCTGGTCTGATAGAGCGTAGTCAGATTAATCTCAATTCGCTGGATTGGCTTGTGGGAAATGGGAGTGTACGTTTCGCCGTCGAATGCGCGGCACTTGATCTTCAGGCCAAGCGGTTAGGTTTCGGCTTAACGGAATTTCTTGCTGATACATTTGGCTCCAGTTCGTACGAACCGTCGAGGGAAATTAGGTTCGGGGTTGCTATCGGTGCTTACAGTGGATGGTCAGACGCTCTTAGTGAATCCAAACGTGCGATTACCTACGGTGCCCGCCGTATAAAATTTAAAGTGAATGGTGTTCGTGCGCGGGAGTTCCTTGAGGGCCAGTTCACTTTTGACGGCGTTGATATTGTGTTCGATTTCAACGGTTCGCTCGGCCGTACAGAGGTGAGTATGCTTGACCAACTTGCAGGAGTTGGCCTGTCGCTTATTGAGGAGCCGAGCATCGATTTAGGCCTCATCGAGTACATGCGCCTGGCTGAGTCGGTCAACATACCGATCTTCCTGGATGAGAGTGCTGATTCCCGGGCAGTTCTCAACGATATGGCTAATGTTGACACTGGGCTTGGATTAGTGGTCAAGCCGGCCAAGTTTGGGTCGGTACTATGGCTGAATAAGACCCTTGAGGCCCTCGCGGATAGGGGGGTACGCTGCTACCTTGGTGGAATGTTTGAGTCCTCAATTGGTCGCAGGTTCCTCTTGGCGTTCGGTTCCCATCGTTGCTTCACCGAGGTTGGCGACATGGCTCC
The DNA here is from genome assembly GCA_021777475.1 of Actinomycetes bacterium. Classification (GTDB taxonomy): domain Bacteria; phylum Actinomycetota; class Acidimicrobiia; order Acidimicrobiales; family Acidimicrobiaceae; genus SCQM01. Next base: position 10,689 of record JAJYDM010000072.1, read on the forward strand.
GTCGGATTGGTATTACACGGACGACATACGGCCGCATGTTGTGGCGGATGCTGGCAGATTTTCATTGAATAGCAACTTTGATTTTGGCTGTGATGTTGGAGTTCTTGAGCACCACCTATGCGGCGATCGGTGCTTTACCTGGGAATAAGTTTAGGTAGAGGGTGGCCATGCGCGACAACCCCCTCTAGAGCAGTCAGATCCTCGATTATTTAGTGTTTATTTAATTAGTGACTGCAAAAGTGGGCGTAGGTGAGATATTCTTTCTGAACCTCATCATTGAGGCGGATTGCATGCAATTTGTGAAATTGCGCAGATCAAATTAAAGGTTGGGCGATCGAGTTGGCGTTGTGGGGTTAGATGATTCGTGAAGAGCGTCCTTTATGGTGGGCTTTTACTCGAGGCTTCGGAGAATTCCGTTTTTGCGCGACGTTCATTTCAGGTTTGATTACTAGCAGTGGCCGAAATGGTTTGGCGTTTTGTTGAGAGGCGATGTATAGACCAATTTTGGTTCGTGATGTAAGGTCCAATTGAAGGCAAAAGTTCCTTACTCGTTAGGGGGAAGTATGGATAAGCAGATGGGTAAAGCGTCAATCCGGCGCAAACGGGGAAAGGGTCGTATTGCGGTACTTGGCGTGGCGAGCGCTGCAGTACTGGCTGCTTGTGGTTCTAGCTCGAGTTCTACGGGCACCTCAGGAGCCACTACGACTTCTTCGGCAAGTGGAGCTGCTAGCGGTGCGGCATCGGGTACGCCCTATGTGAGACAAGC
>JAJYDM010000073.1 GCA_021777475.1 Actinomycetes bacterium
ATCGGCGGAGCCGCCCTGACCGGTGCACAATTCCGCAATATTGCGCCACTGTTTGGTCTAGCCACCGCAATTGGGCTGGTTATACTTGGCACACGCCCTGGACAGGTACTGATGTCAGCATTGGGCTCGCTCGGAATCCTCATAAACGTCACTTGGGGTGTATCGTGGTACTTCCCGAGCCAAGGACGAGCACCGCTGTTGATCCTGATTTCAGGAATCCTGATCATTGCCATCGCGGTTTGGCTGGCTCGGATGCGGGGACGCTTTGCGAGCGAACTTGGGCTGGCAAGCCATAAAGGCGACTCTGCCAAAGAGTAGCCGGCCAACAACAAGTACGAACTTCACTGGAGCAGCATCGGTTCTTAGAACCTGAAAAACCTGTTGAATCTAGAGGCAGGCAGTGTTGCCACGGCCACACAGTCTGGCTATCGATAGCTTAGGTACTCATCTTGAATAGAATGCCATGAGACACTTGGTGGAAATGGAGCCGGGATTTGAGTCCATCACAAGATGCGATGTCGATTATCTACCTGCGTGACTCAATTGCTAAAGATATCGACCAACCTGAAGTTCAAGACAGCCTGGTCAAAATCGCCCGACTTGTGACTCCTGGTTCGAGAGTCCTGGACATCGGCTGTTCGATTGGAGCGCTCGGGGCTTACCTCACTCGGGCGAGATCTTGTGAGGTCGACGGATTGGACTCTGTGGCCGAAGCATTGGAAATGGCCCGACCTAATTACACATCGGTCAAACTCGCCGACCTGGAAAAAGAATCGCTGACGGAACTCTATCAAGCCACCTCTTACGACTATATAATTTTCGCCGACGTCCTAGAACATCTCCGTCAACCCTTCTCCACGCTGGCCCAAGCTAGAAACCTCCTCAACCCAGACGGAAAAATTATCATTTCGGTACCCAACATCACCTACGTTGGAGTCATCCTGGATATGACGGCAGGGAACTTCGACTATCGCGACCAAGGGCTTCTGGACAGGACACACATCCGATTCTTCACCGAACGGTCAATGAAACAGCAAGTCAAAGAGCTTGGCATGGAGTGCGCATTGGTGGACTTAGTCGAACTCCCTCTTCAGGACTCAGAGTTCGGCTCCTACGATTTCCACAATCTTGGTACCAGTGACCTTGAGCTTTACAACAAGGCAACCGATGCTGGCGTCTATCAGTTCATCTTCGAAGTCTCTTCCCCCGAAGAATCCCCTTCGGTCCGTGCGGATCGAACTCTCTTACGGAAGCCCGTATTACGTTTCAATTCGGCAGTTTACGCGAGTAGGGAAGGGCTTGAATTTAGTGAATCCCAAAAAGCAAGCGCCGAAATGGCAATGGATGGACAATTCCACGATGCGCGAGTGGATCTTGCCGGATTTGAGATATCTACCTTGAGGTTCGATCCCTCCGATACCGAGGGATGGATACTCATCCGACGGCTCGCCTTCTTTGATGCGGAGGGTCTCCTAATCTGGAGTTGGGATCCAAGCGACCCGTTGCTCAAAATGGCAGAGCCTCACGAGGCCCAGATTATGTGGCCCGAAACGGCCTCGGAACCGACCCGGTTTCATGGCATCACAAGAGACCCGTACATAGTCCTTCCCATTCCACCCGAAAAAGCAATGCTTGCAAAAAGCGCAGAGTTTTCCCTTGCGTGGCAAACTCCAGAAAACGTGACTCCTACCATTGAAATCGCCCGCCTCTCCCGGCGCCTTCTCCAACTTGAACAGGAGAACACCACATTGCGCTATGAGATCGAGGACCTCCGCAACTCGAGTTCCTGGAGGCTGACTGGGCCGATGCGATCCGCAAGTGGGATCGTGAAGAACCTGGGCACACGACGGCAATCAAGTCAGAATAAGCCGAAGCCTTGAATTTGTTCGACCTAGTTTGAAGAACGAACTCGAACACTTGATACGAACCCAGAGAACGGGCCAAAATGATCCTCTGGGTACCCACAACATCCATTTCCACCCCGCCAAGCCGGACGGTGGTCTTAAACTTCGAAAGGCCATTGGATGGTCGCTTGACCATATGGACGGCGTGGACGTAAATGAGCGGTAAGAATTTTTCCGAGCGCCAGACACCACAAGTTGTATTCTAAAAACTCTTGTCCGTCAGCACATCTTCAACTCAGAAATCACCCTGAAAAGCCCGTTCGATAGTGTCGCCAGTGGCGGCCGTCTCATCTCATCCACCGTCATGGCGGTCTGCAGGCACAGTAGATGGGCCAGAACGCGACGCGTTTGACGGCATGATGAATCGATCGGGTGCCGGTCCAGAGAAAGCCCATCGAAAGAATCAATTTACCAATCGGCTGCATCACCTTCTCAGGCTTGACATGTCTCGCTTCCGAACAGTCGATTGACGATATACCATGCCCATGACAGCTTCACCCAAGGCAAAGCCTGTTGGCAGTAAACTCCTGCGGAAGACGCATGGCGGCTATGCGCACGGTTAGGCCTTGACCGGTTCTCGTCGATCTCTGCGAAGCCAGACCTCTGGAAGGGTCAAGGTGCCCGCCGACGGACGAGCCGCGCTTTTGATAATCACCGCGGTCGGGCACCGCATACTTTAATAGCCCCTAGGTCTGGGTTAACTCCTGAGGAACTTGGGAAAGGGTTGAAAGTATTGCTTCAGCTAACCGTCTGGCCGAAGCCGCATCCAACTCGACTGCCACCCGGGCTGACGGACCCAGTTCCGGTTGGAGAAAGTCGATGTTCAGGCTGTGTTCAAGGGGAACATGCGCTGGGTGGTCAAAATAAACGCTGGCTTCGCCCAAACTGAACCAACCATTCGCCCCTTTGCCCGAACCGGCAATCTCAACATTTTCAGTTACGTAGGTGCACATGCCGACCCCTTACCCTCCGAGGCGCTTTCCAAAGAAGGTCCAGACCTTTTCCCACCCCTTGTTAGCGACTTCCGGTCTATAACTTGGTCTGTCGACGGCAAAGAAGGCGTGGCCCGCACCCTCAAAAATATGGAAGTCATGCTCCTTCGAGTACTTGTCCAGTTCCGCATCCAGCTGGGCTACCTCTTGGGGAGTGGGAAACTTGTCTTCCGCTCCGAACAGGCCGAGAATAGGACACCTGACATTTGGAGCCAGATGGATAATCGATCTCGCCTTGCTCGGTGACCCTGCGGGAGGATCCGACACGATAGATGCGCCGTAGCAGACAATAGCCGCATCAACCTCCACATTGCATGCCGAAAGGAAGGCCTGACGGCCTCCGGAGCAGTACCCTATAACTCCGACCTTCGAATTCGATGCTGGCTGAGATCGAAGGAATCTCGCCGCACCCTCGACATCTCCCACAAGTCTTTCGTCAGGAACGCCGCCTTTCGCCCGGGCAGTTGCTGCGGCATCATCCGGCGACGCTCCAGGAGCTTCCCTGCTGTAGAGATTTGGGCATACCGCCTGATATCCGTGATAAGCGAACTTTCTTGTTATCTCCTTCGTTGCCTCGTCGTACCCAGGCGTGTGATGGATCACAACGACTGAACCATATGGTCCGGCACCCGTTGGCCGCGCGAAGTACGCCTCGATCAGGTCTCCCCCGAATCCCTCTATCTCTATGGTCTCGGCAAGCATTTGATCGCTCATTTAAGCATTCCCCTATAACTATAGATAGACATTTATCTCCAATTTATGGTGCTGCGACACTACGGATGTCATCTCGCAAGCCCTAACAACAACCTCTTCGGAGCCGAAAAGACAACCGTACACGAGTCATCGGCACATAAATAGGAGACTCGAAGCAACATTACCGCAAGGGTTTCGGCCACTCAAGGCACCTTGGTCACGACCAGAGAAAGAATTCGGCTTCGCGGCGGTCCTTGGTAACTTTGCCTGCATACTCGAGACTCCAAATCGCTTCCGGCCTCGAAAGAGGGCGCTTTGGCTAATGCAGCTTCCAACAGCTTGCAAAATAGCAGTTCATAGCATCTAGAACAGGTGGACGATATCTCTAATGACTAAGAACAGCACCAGGGCAATCACCAAAATGTAAATGACCGTCATTTGCCATCGATACCGATGCTCGGCAATCCAAAATCGTCTTATCCCCTTCACATCGTAAAAGAGCGCCACGACCCCGAGAGGAATTCCTATTACCGGCCCTACCCCAACGGTTGCTCCAAGACCGAAGAGCGGAATTGCGAACGGCAAGATTACGTAGCTGAGAGTGCAGCGGAGAGCAGAAATTAGAATCGCCAAGCTGAACAGCCGTTCCGCCTTTTTTTCCTGCACGGCACCGCGCTTGACCTCAGGGACCCTCAGGATCCGCCGCATCACCAAAGATAAGCGGCCTTCGCTGCAACTATCTTTTTGGGATGGTCTCTCGTCAATTGCGTAATTCACCTAATTGATTCTAGCTGAACCATGTTAATTACATGGTTCAGCTCTTTGTTGGATCTCATTTTCCATTCAGGTCCAATCGCGTTCCAAAAAGCCCAACAACGTCCCAATCGGCCCTTTCCCGGACCAGATTCTCACAATTGGGCAATGGAGCTCGAAATTATGGGCCAGCAACTCTCCAAGGTAACTGTTTCCTCAGACACCAGAGGAATCAGAGTTCATGACATATCTCAAACCCTGTCCGCATGAGTCGTTCTGCCTCAAAGGCTAGATTGCTTGGCTCCGGAGGCGGTCAAATGTCTAAAGTGTCGGCGAAGTTCCTGCAATGTCAGACCGCGATGGGCGTCGATTGAGCGTTGTCCGAGGCCGTGAAATAACAGGATAGATAACGTTGCTGGCAGGGCGTTGGACTGGCCGAAGGATACGAGTTCGACAATAGTACTTGCGGGTACTGGGCCAATGGAACTCTTGGTGCGTCGCCCGTTAAGTTCAACCGTCGAACAGTCGAACTATCTCCGCGGCTAAGTTGGTCCCTCCGACCCACCCAGAGACATCCGTCTCATGCCCGATCAAAATTCACCGCCAGTTTTCATTGGCATTGCTTTGCACGCGAAGGCTTCATGCAGAACTGGAATTAACGGATCCATCCCCCATTTGGCTTTGGCGCAGTTGCGCTCAATTCCATGTGATGAAGCGAAAAAGCTGGTTACATGGTGGTAAAAGTGGCGCGAAAGAATCCGGCGAACTCCTCCCTCAGGAAAGTCCCGGACAGAACGGAGCTCCATTTGTCGTATACTTCCAATAACCACCTCTTTTGACCAACGGCTTTGGAGTCCAGCAACTGCATAATTCGGCAAAGATTTTTCGGTTGGAGTATTTCAGATTGTTTGCGGCCTATTGACGTGACCAGTCAGGATTTCAAACTTTATGTTTGATGCGCTCCGAGACTAGGCTCAAAGCACGGAAATCATTTGGGTTCACCCAGTCTTGGAATCTCGCTAGTGTCAGGAAAAATTGACAAAATGAACAATGACCTTGTCGAACAAATTCAGAGTATTAAAAAGGAACGAAATGCCATTATTTTGGCGCACTCGTATCAGAGGGACGAAGTCCAAGACATTGCAGACTTCGTTGGAGACTCTCTCGGCCTTTCAAGAGAAGCGGCAAAGACCGAAGCAGAAGTAATTGTTTTTGCCGGCGTACATTTCATGGCTGAGACAGCAGCAATACTAAATCCAGAAAAGACCGTACTCATTCCGGATGTCGAAGCTGGCTGCTCGCTGGCTGACACTATCAAAGCCGCTGACGTTCAGTCCTGGAAAGATGACAACCCGAACGGTCTTGTAGTCGCATACGTGAATACGAGCGCCGAGGTCAAGGCTTTGGCGGATGTCTGTGTAACCAGCGCAAACGCGGTTGCAGTGGTTTCAAGTCTGGACCAGGACCGCCCGATATTCTTCGTTCCCGACATGTTTCTAGGCGCACACGTTGAGAGGGCCACCGGACGCAAGATGAATCTCTGGCTTGGCGAATGCCACGTCCACGCGGGTATTGGAGAGCGGGAGATCAACTCGACGCTCGATAAACACGAAAATGCGGAGTTCATGATCCATCCTGAGTGCAGCTGCGGAAGCGCCTGTCTCTATCTCAAGCCTGACGCAAAGATCATGTCCACCGAAGGCATGGTCAAATACTCTCAAACATCGCAAGCAAGCGAATTCGTGGTGGCGACCGAAGTGGGAATTCTGCACCGTCTGCAGAAATTCTCCCCCACCAAGAAGTTCATTCCCGTCAAGGAATCCGCGGTCTGCGAGTATATGAAGCTGATCACACTTGAGAAGATTCTCAATTCGCTAGTTAACAACCAGTTCAAAATCGAAATCCCTCCTCAAGTTGCTAATAAAGCACGGCGATCCCTGGAATCAATGATCGCAGTTGGCTAGAGGAGATTTGGGCAGATGGAAGAGGTCCGCACCGACATTCTTATTCTAGGATCGGGTGTAGCAGGGTCCTATGCCGCGATACATGCCGCAAACCTTGGAGCACGGGTTGCTCTAGTCACCAAGACTGAGCTGCTGAGCGGGTCGACCCGCTGGGCACAGGGAGGAGTGGCATTCCCGTCAGATTCCAACGACATACCAAGTCACCTCATGGACACTATTAAGGCTGGCCGGGGACTGGTAGATGAACACGTTTCAATCACTATTCTCACCGAGGCCCTCACTCAGCTGAAGCACCTGATCGATCTTGGAGTGCACTTCGATGCCATCCCGGCACTCGAAGGAGGCCACTCCAAGCCTCGTGTTCTCCATATAAATGGCGACGAAAGTGGCCTCCATCTGCTGACTTTCCTCCACGGCCAGTTGCCGAGTCAGGTGTCGACCTTTGAAAACCACTTTGCCGCAGAGCTGATTTCTACGGGCGGAGCAGTTCACGGTGCAGTCTTCTGGAAAGACGGTGATCCGGCGAAACCCATGGTTATACGCGCGGATTCCACGATCATCGCGACTGGAGGAATTGGGCAAATCTACTCATTCACTACCAACCCAAGTGAGTCCACGGGCGACGGCATCGCATTGGCTTATCGTTGTGGCGCCATCGTGAGAGACCTGGAGCTTGTACAATTCCATCCCACAGTTCTGGCAAACGGAGGCCTCATTTCCGAAGCCTGCCGAGGGGAGGGAGCGGTACTGCTTAACAAGAACGGGGAGCGCTTCATGACGAAGTATGATCCCGCTGAAGAACTCGCCCCGAGAGACGTGGTGGCGCGTTCCATCTATCGCGAAACCATCGAGACGGGTGGGGTCTTCATCGATTTGCGACCAATTGACGACCTGAAACATAAGTTTCCGACCGTCTACGGTTCGTTGGCTAATCTCGGATTGGACCCGCTGACCGAGCCCGTGCCCATTCAACCTGCGGCGCACTTTCTAATGGGAGGCATCTCTACGGACGAGTTTGGTGCAACATCTGTTGCCCGCCTCTTTGCAGCTGGTGAAGCAGCAAGCACAGGCTTCCATGGCGCCAACAGGCTTGCCTCCAACAGTCTGCTGGAAGGTATTGTCATGGGTTCACGTGCGGCCACGAAAGCGCTAGAGAGCGCCAACTCAACTGTAAGTCAGGTTGAACCAGGAAAGCCGCCTGGCTGCGAAACGGAATCTCAAGCGGAGATTCGCCAAATCATGGCAAACTGCGCTTCGGTGGTTCGCGAAGAAAAGGGCCTCACCAATGGCTTCAATGACCTTTCCGAAATCAGCACCTTCCCAGCGAGGAGTTCCGCTGAAGCCGAGACGGCAAACATGCGTTTGATTGCCCTCATGGTCGTCAAGGGTGCGCTCGAAAGAGAAGAGAGCAGGGGGTCGCACTACAGATCCGACTTTCCGGATGCGAGTACCGACGCAAGGCACGTTGAACAGCAATTTGACCATAGTGGAGCGGTTAGAGACTGAGGGAGACGCACGGCAACGGCGACCTCCAATTTGTCGCAGCCTTAAGTAAGCTGTTCCGCCGGGATTTCCCATACCCTAAGATATTGCGTTGCACCGTGCGGACAAGCAAATAATCCTTGGACCTTCACCGAGGTTGCTGCTAGGTTGGAAAGTAACGTGTCATATCGAAAGTTGGCCTAGGTTGTCTTATTTTATGGCAGGGTTTCCAGGATTTATTGCGACTCGCATTGTCAGGAAGCTGGCCGGAAATGATCCTGAACAGCAATTTATCCTCTTGGTTCATCCGAGTCAACTTCAAAAGGCACAGACCACAGTGGTCGCAATTGCCGAGGAATCCGGCCTTTCCGAAGACCGATTTCGTATAATCGAGGGCGACATCACTAAAGCCGGTCTTGGCCTCAGCAAGAGCGAGCAGGCAGAGATGGTTGACCAGGTCACGTATGTGTTCCACCTTGCGGCCATTTATGACCTGGCGGTCGGCGAGGACATCGCGGAACTGATCAACGTGACCGGGACAGAAAACGTTACGTCATGGGTCAAAGGACTTCCCCATCTCAAGCGCTACATCTACTGCAGCACGGCATACGTCTCCGGAAATAGAACCGGAACCGTTCTCGAGACGGAACTCATCGACATAAACGGCTTCAAGAATTTCTACGAATCCACCAAGTTCAAGGCCGAGGTTATCGTCCAGCGTGCTTGGGATGAAGTGCCAACCACGATAATAAGGCCTGGTGTGGTGATGGGCGACTCCCGCACAGGCGCGACAGACAAGTTTGACGGCCCATACTTCGTCATGAGATTCATCGACAGGTTCTCCAAAATTCCGATCCCTAATATCGGTAGAGGTGAAGCGCTGTTCAACGTGGTACCTGTCAATTACGTCGTAGACGCCACCTGCTATTTGGCGCACCTAAAGGAGGCCGTGCACAAGGTATACCATCTGGTCGACCCTGCACCCCATAGCGTGAGAGATGCGTTTGGCCTGATATGCCAGGCGCAAATGGGATTCACCCCTCGATACACCATTCCACTGCAACTGGTCAAGGCAGCTCTCTCCATCCCAGCATTCAGAAAATGGGTTGGAGTTGAACTGGAGACCTTGGAGTACTTCAAAATAGGTCCAATATACGACAGCTACCAGACCCAAAAGGACCTCTCTGTGGTTGGAATCTCCTGCCCTGACTTCGCCAGCTATATAAAGACAGCAGTCGAATACTTTGTTGAGCACAAGTCAGACCCTGATAAGACGATAAAGGTGGCATAGGAGGAAAACATGGTAGATACCCAGGACATGACCTTCCCCACAATGTCGGCTGGCCCGAACCTTACTGAGGTTTCGCAACTTCCATCAATCATGGAATCCGCTAGAGCAGGCTTCAGCGAGTTTTCCAAGATGCCGATAAGTCAGCGCCTAGAATTCCTGAAGCAACTCCGCTACAACATTGTCGAAAGGCAGGATGAAATTTCCGATGTCATCGCTACTTCAACGGGCAAGGTCAAGACTGAGGCCCTGACCACCGAAGTTATGGTAGTGGTGGATGCGATTCTGCATGTCGAAAAAAGAGCTAGTAAGGCACTTGGGACAACCCGCATAAAGACGCCAATCACCTTCATTGGCAAACAGTCCTACCTTGAGTACAAGCCAAGAGGAGTCATAGCAGTCATTTCGACCTGGAACTTTCCTTTCATGCTCTCCATGGTTCCTGCAATCGAGGCGCTGGCGGCCGGCAACAGCGTAGTTATCAAGCCCTCCGAAGAGACTCCACCCGTTGGCATGCTGATAGAGTCCTTATTCAATGACCTTAAACTCCCGGCTGGAACCGTGCAAATCATTCACGGAGGTCCGGACCTAGGCGAATCGCTGTTGAAGTCCAAGCCGGATTTCGTCCACTTTACCGGTTCGGAGAACGTCGGTCGTAAAATCGCTGCGGTGACGGGTCCTGCCCTCATTCCGACAACTCTAGAGCTCGGTGGAAAAGACCCGATGATCGTTTTCGAAGATTCGAACCTTGAGCGCGCCGTAAACGGTGCAATATGGGGAGCATTCGCCAACGCCGGCCAGGTCTGCATGGCCGTTGAGCGTGTCTATGTTCAAAGGCCAATCTATGACAAGTTCCTAGATCTTTTGGTGCGCGAAACGAACAAGCTCAAGGTCGGAGCAGACAACAATGACGACATTGGCAATATGACGGTCCACGAACAAGTCGAAGTTGTCAAGAGACACGTAAAAGACGCCCTCGATCATGGCGCCAAGCTCTTGACGGGAGATCACCCGGACACATGGGGAGCGGACACTTTAAAGTTGCGACCCATGATACTGACCGACGTCAGAAATGACATGATGGTAATGCAGGAGGAGACGTTCGGACCAGTTCTGCCAATAATGCCCTTTGAAACAGAAGAGCAGGCCGTCACTCTTGCAAACGACTCCCGATTTGGTCTTAATTCGAGCGTTTGGACAAGAGACCTGGCTAAAGGACGGAAGGTTATCTCCCAGCTTAAGACCGGTGGAGCACTTCTGAACGACGTGATCATCACCATTGGAAATCCATATCTTCCCTACGGAGGGGCAAAGCAATCCGGGGTTGGCTCGTACCATGCTGATCTGGGCATGCAAAGCTTTGCAATTCAGACAGCAGTCATGGTCGACCGCGGCAAAAAGCTGAGAGAGACCCACTGGTTTCCCTACCTTGGAAAGGAAGAACTTTTTGGAGATTTGCTAACCAGCTACTGGAGTTCGAGCCGCAATTACGTCAAATTCGGACTCTCCTACCTCAAACTGCTGGCCAAGGCGCGTAAAAGTAGCGCCGAATAGTGGAGTCGGCCAAGAAAGCCTGCACAGAAGAAAGGTAGGGCATCTTCGTCTCCGTGAAGCGCCCTACCATGCCATAAGTAAAAGGTTTCGATTAGTTATCCGACGAAGACGACTTGTTGTGTGAGTCAGACCGGGCACTTGTGGTTGTCTTAGAATCCGTCCGTGAGAAGAAGCTCCCCCGGCTGAGGTTCACGAAATTCTTGTTTCCTGGGTTCTGTTGCTGGTTTGACCCTGAACTGGCATCATTAGCTGCGCCTCCCAGGTCATCGCGATCTCCAGGCCTTGCGGCTGAAGTGGTCGTTGTACTGCTCGGCACAGTAGTGCTTGTGGTGCTTGTAGTGCTTGTGGTTGAAGTATCATCCCCATCTGTCTTCGAAACGTGATCTGCTTTATCCTCTAGCTTCAACGCCGCATGCTTTGGATTCACCGACGTGCAAAACTGGGTCACTGACTCATTGTTCACTGATGCCAGAAATGCGAGTATCTCAGGAACGCCTGGTGGAGGA
>JAJYDM010000074.1 GCA_021777475.1 Actinomycetes bacterium
TTTCTGGATTAGGGGAATTTGCCAAGGAGGCAATTCTATGCGCTGTGGTTAACGCGAAATTCCGAGATGCAAGGATTCGACTGGAGCGTCTGCTTTCAAGCTCAATGCTGGTGAAGGACGCACCGGCATTGCCAAATGCCAGTTGGATTGAGCGATACCTCCCCGGAGGGATAAATCCGATGAACTTATTTTTCTTTAGCTCAGTAAACAACACCGTTTTTGACTTGACCTCAACTGCCTCTTTGTTCTTACCGCGGGCCCGATCTTTGGTGGGGATTTCGGCTGGCAAGCCATTCAGGATGAGTAGGAGTGACGCTCCATTTTCGAGATGAAGTGCGTCGAAACTCACCGAGATTTCTGTCCAGGACCTATATTCGAGCTCGCTCATCCCGGCGAGGTCATTATCAAGTAGATTGAGGGCGCTTCTTGGAGGTGCGTAGAATAAATTCTCGTCGTTCACCCGGTAGCTCATAAGTTCGTCTTTGGATATTGAAAGCGTCACTGAGACGGCTCTTTCGTAATCAACGTCAGATTCTCCTCGTCGGCATGTTTGGAGGCATTATCGGTCCATCTGCGATGTTAGTCGAAACGTTCTTCTTCGGCCCGTTGTACAAGGTGTAAGTATGAAGAGACTCTCATCTTCAGGTACCGGATCTTGGCGCTTCGGAAGTTCACTGAAGAGTGAAGTCCTGATCGAGAGAGAGATTCGGGTTATAAAAAGGATCCGGACGAATGTGGCGCTCCCATTTGACTTCAAAGTAGTCTGCTTCTCTGTTCAAAAGCTCCTGCTGTTCTGGGCCGAAGCTGGTTCCCCGGGACTTGGATTCTTTGTGGATAACTCCTCCCGAGCTTGAGACTACAACTGCCTTGCCCATGTTCACGCGCACGGACAGGCAAAGGTCCATATCGTTGTAGCTAATGGCCAGCCTTTCATCCATGCCGCCGGTGGCGAGGTAGAGGCGTCTAGGCATCAGCATGCAGGCCGCGGTTACCGCCAGGACATCCCGTGGAAAGGAAAGCAGGCGGTGATGGTCTTTGTCCAGTCTGCCCACAAGGTGGTGGGCCATGGGACCTCTCAGGCCCCCGGTTGCTCCGGCGTGCTGTACCGTACCGTCTGGATACAGGAGCTTGTTTCCTACGATTCCAATGTTGGGAAGATCAAAAAGTTCCACCAGCCTTGTCAACCACGAAGGATCAAACACCTCGGTATCGTTGTTCATCAGGAGCACGTAGTCACTGCTGAGTTCTGGGATGACCAGATTGTGCATCTTGGAGAAGTTGAACTCTTGGTCAAAGGCTTTCACTTCTGCGCGACCTTCTTTAGCAAGGCCGTAGATGTAGTCAATTGTCTCCTTATCATCGCTTTGGTTGTCGATGATAACAATTTTGTAGTTCTTGTAGTCTGTGAGGGTGAGTATTGAATCAATTGCGGGTTTTACCAGATCAATCCGGTTCTTGGTTGGTATCAGGATACTTATAGGTGCATTCGGGGGCGTCTTGCTTCGCCAGCGGATTCCGCAATTCTCATTGGGTTGCTCAATCACCAGGTCCGGAGCGTAAAGCGTGAGTTGTAGATCCCTTGCCTTCCGCTCCACTTTCGACGTCGTGGACAGCTCATCCGACGAACTTGGCATCAAATGGATCGCCGGGACAGGTATATGTATTACAGGAGAGCTGATGGCATCCTGTGAAGCCTTGATGGCTGATGCGTACATAAGGCCCTCAAAGCCTAACGAGTCCAGGTCAGGAAGAGTCTTAACCAGATCGAGAATGTGAGAAAGTCTGGCCATTGAGGTCCGCGAAGCATAGTTGCGAAATAACAGCGTATTGGGACTGTTGTCGGCCTTGAACTCGTAGTCGAAAAGCGTACCGTCGTGGGAAGTATGATCATTGTCGAAGTAGACAAAGTTCGCTTGCGACGATACAAACCGTCTGCAAAGATCCAGGATATCTCTGGACACTGTGTCTCCCGCTCTCAGGTTGAGCAGAAAAGTCCGAGCAGGAAGCTGAGATAGTCTTAGCAAGTATTCACTCTCGGAAAATGCGTTTCCTGGGAACGGCTTTGGAGCCGAGTCCGATTTTATTACAACGATCATTTCGTTTGAGAAGCCAGCGGAATAGAGCGCGTTTATTGTTGCAGACAGTAGCTGGTCTACCCGATCTGCTCGCCTAGCGTCTATTACCGCAACGATGGGGAGCTGGTGCAAGTCTTGATGGAGCCTCGTTCTTGGAATCAGAGTCTCGTATCGGCTGTTGATCCAGACTGTGTAATTCGGATCAGCTCCAAACTTGAGTTCATCAGGGTTAGGAAAATTTCGGCTGGCCAACTCGACCAATGATCGGACAACGGCACCTGGTTTTCTTCGATCCGCCCGCGGCTGGAATCGATAGCCGAGGTTGTGTTCAGCAGCCGATCTGATGAGAAGTCGCGGATCGGCAACAGTTCCTTTGATCAGCGCCTTGGCCACCTGAATCCGAGTCAATGGGGTGACTCTAATTTCAATCTTCTCTACGCCGCATTGTTTTAGGGAAGGGATGATATACAGGGACTGACGAAGGCGCTCTACACTAACCTGCGCCGCGAAGACACTTGATCTGTTGCAGACAGACCTAATGAGTTTGAGTTGGACTGGAATGTTTTGCTCGTCGTTGCTAGGTGAAGCCACGAGGAGTTGGGGCATATGTAAAGGTCCGGCTCCATTCACCCGCAGTTCGAAGAGGCCCCACTTTGACTTGAGTTCAGGTGCGGTCAAGGGTCCTATTAGAGTCCCGGCCGGTAGGAACACCTGGTCATTTGAGACGAAGAAGCGCTTTCGGATGTCAAGTTCTGTAAATTCACCAAGTGCGTGAGGTCTGTGGCTTGACAATGGTGGCCGACTTTCTGGCGATACTTTCAACTCAGGCGATTTGCCGATTACTGTTTGATGAATTTGGATTATAGCTTTACGTTGGTGCTGGAATTATTCTATGTTTGTGGAAGCTTTTAGAGGTGTGCGTAGTGCGCTATTGGCTTGAAGGAAAGCGCGTGTGTCTGAAGCCTTTGGCTATCGACGATTTCGAGGTGTGGAGAGAGGTCAGAGTTCGCTGCAATGACTGGCTCAGAAAATGGGAGCCTCGTGCATCTGTTGGAGGCTATCAGCTCTATGACAGGAGACTCTTTGGGGCGCGATGCGCCACTTCGGAACGAGAGCGCCTCAGTGATTCTGCCTATGCCTTTGGAATCTTCTTGGGTGACAGATTTGTTGGTGAGACCAACATTTCTTCGATCCAGAGGGGACCATGTCAGTCCGGAAACGTCGGCTACTGGATAGACGAGGCTGTAGCAGGAAATGGATACATGCCCGAAGCAGTTGCCCTTGTACTCAGGTTCGCTTTCGAGACCATATCACTGCACAGAATTCAGATTTCAATCATACCGAGGAATTTTGCCTCCAGAAGGGTACCGGAGAAGCTGAATTTGCGGCTAGAGGGAATGTCTCTCAAATATCTCGAGATTAACGGTACTTGGGAGGACCACGTTCATTACGCGGTTACACAGGAGGAATGGGTCAGACTCAAGCCCGAGTACGGGAAACTCTACTTCAGCAGCTGAGCGCAAAAAAATGGTACCGCCACCCTGTTGTGGGTCAAGATGGCGGTACCTGGGTAGAGATCTACTTAGGTTGGCAAACCACATCTACCAGTGCCGGCTTACCCGTGGAGGTTACCCATTCTGCCCCTCGGCGAACTGCAGCTTGCACCTGGCCTGGATCTGTTATCGGTCCTTCGGCCCACCAGCTGAAAGACCGGGCCAAGGCGGCGAAGTCAGGAGCCGGTCCATCGATTTCCATGCCGATATTTGCCCGCTCCATCGGAGTTCCCCTCTGCTTGGCTAGGCGTTCCTGATGCTCCCAGTCGTTGTAGTACGCGCGGTTATTGAACATAACTACGAGAAGTGGCAGTTCATATTTGGCGCCCACCCAAAGGGCACCTGCGTCAAACATCAGGTCACCGTCTGGCTGAAGGTCAATAACCAGCCTGCCAGTTCCTTTGTGAGCAAGGGCCACGCCAAGGGAAATGCCAATCTGGGTTGCAGTCCCCAGGTGCACTCCCGGGTGGCGATAGGGCTTTTCAAAATCCCAGGTCCGCTTTGCCCAATTTGACACCGTGTTGGCCGTGAGCACCCAGTCGTAGCCTTGTGCCACCTCCCAGACCTCAGATGCCAATCTGGAAACGGATACAGGCGACATGTCTTTCTCAGCGATTGCCTGCTCTTGCCACTTTTGCCAGGTTGCATTATGCATCTGGGTCAGCTCGGCTTTGTAAGCCGTTCGGCGGGCCGTCGTTTCGGGGGTGTCGCTTGACACAATACGTTTACATGCGTCAAGCAGCAAAGGTAGTGCGACGGACGAATCTGCTGTTACTTGAATGTCGACCGGGATCAACTCCGCATAGTCCTCGCTCCAAGACGAAAGTCCAAGATCGTTGAAACCCAAGTCGAGAATAGCTGCGTTCGAAGGAATACGGGATACGACGGTTCTGCTGATCGAGTCGAGTTTCTGAGTGGCCTTGCCCATGTCTTTCACATCCAAGAAAAAGAGGCAGTCCGTTTTTTCGAGAGCGCCGCTATCTGTTGATTCGAGTGGATGTTTGTTTGGGAACGAAAGCCTTATGCCGGTATCTATGACTCCTATGCCTACTAATTCCGCCAGTTCAACCAGCAAGTGAAAGGTCTTTGGGTCGCGCCCAGCATGTCCAACGATTAGCACCGGTCGCTGAGACGAGCAAAGTTTGTCCGCGAGTGCTTCGAGGGTGGCGGGGTCAGGACCGACTGCAGAGGGAACCTGTGCAAGTTTGGCTAGGCCGGACAGATCGACCGGGTGGTCGATCTTGGCCTCCTGCAAACCAGCGTCCAGTGCCACATATACCGGTCCAGCTGGCTCGCTGACGGCAACACGGTGAGCTCTGGCCATGATGCCAGGCACCGAAGCGATACTTCTTGGTTCGTGATCCCATTTCGTATAATTTCTTACAGCTTCTCCCTGAACGTTCGCGGAATGAATCCAATCGATGTTCGGTCTTCTGTGGTCGTGGACAAATGGGCCGGATCCTCCCATGATCATCACGGGAACTCTGTCAAGGTACGCGTAATAAACGCCCATCGTTCCTTGCAAGAGTCCTACCAGGTCGTGAAGAATTACTGCCATCGGTTCCCCGGACGCTTTCGCATACCCGTGAGCCAGCGCGACGGCGATTTTCTCATGAGGGCATTCGATCATCTCCACTTCATTGCCGCAATAATTGACTAACGAATCGTGCAGCCCACGAAATGATGAACCCGGATTCAGGGATACGTACTTGTATCCCAATCCGCGGACCACTTCCGCCATGACGTCCGAGCCCCATGTATGGGAGTCATATGGAGCATGCTTCATTAAGCCTCCTGAGTGTTGGTTGAACCGCAATCAAAATGTGATCGAATGGACTATATCAAGAAATTTTCACTGCAACAATCGAAATGGTAATATGGTTATTTTTTCAACAGTTTTGTCGGAAATAGGGTAGCAAATCTCAGATGATTCAGGTGTGGCCAGGCAACAGTATGCCAGGTTGGGTCAAAATGTTCGCAAATTACAACATCAAGTGATGAAAGATGAAAAATCGTTACCTAGCGTGGCCATGGCTCTGAGATTAAAAAATCGACGGAAAAAATCTTCGATTCAGTTCGATGCTCGATGCATATGCAACGGCTCGGGTCAGGCTGACTTCGACTGTCTATTTGAGTCTGGCATGGTGGGGCCGTATCATCGCAGGTAAAGCACAATGTCAAACATATAAAGGAATAAGGGTAATACCTAATCGGGTCCGATTTGTATTTCTGAGGTGAGATAATGATCGAAGTTTCGGCCGCCCAGCGAGCCAAAATGGGGATTTGTTTTGCCTGGAGTCGTTGCCGGTGTTGTTGACGATTCTGTGTGCGATCTATAAACTCCACTGCTAATCGTTACTGGTGCGTGACGGTTCTCGGCCAGATCGTGCCATTAGAACCTGGGGGGATATTAAATGCGTTTTCGCTTTGCGGTGGGCGCGGCTGTTGCTAGCGCGACCTTGCTCGCAGCCTGTGGCTCAAGTTCAACTGCATCAAGTACGGCAACAACTGCTGCACCTTCGACTACGAGTGCCGCTTCTGGTGGTTCATCGAGTTCCAGTCCGCCGAATATACCTAACAACCCGTTTGCTGGGAAGACTATAAGGCTGATTTCTTCTGGTGCCGCTGGGTCAACCCACGACCTTGCCTTAAGGGCAGCGGCGCCTTACCTGGCAAAGTACCTTCATGCAACGACGGATGTGGTTGACATGCCTGGTGGTGGTCAGCTTCTCGCCTGGAACTATATTTCAAAGGCGGCGCCTGACGGTCTTACAATTGGTACTACGGACATACAGGGTCTTCTGGCAAACAGATGGGAAAAGGTCCCCAACGAAACTCCCAATATTCAAGACCTGAGCTACCTTGGATTTGTCGGTGGCGGTGTGGCCGGAGGAGCGAAAGTGCTCTTTAGCGTGAACACCAATAAAGCACCACTGACCAACATCTTCACGCTGGTGCAGGACCACACCACCAAAGTCACTTATCTGGGCTCCGTCGGTGACGTCTCAGTTCCGATGTTGTTCAAGATCTATAACGTTCCATACACAGCTTTGACCACATACTCTGGTTCGTTGGCCGAGCTGCAGGGTATCCTTCGTGGTGATGGAGAACTTTCCTCCAAGACTTGGGGTGGATCGTGGGCGTCCTTCGTGACATCGGGCAAGGGCAAGGTTCTCCTAGAGTTCTCGATGAGAAAGACCTGGGGCATCGATGCAAACGTACCAACGCTTTACACCCTTCTCAAGAAGAATCCACCTGCGACAGCTTCCGAAAAAGCAGCCTTGGAGGCAAATGCAAGTGCGCTTGATGCGGGTATGGGACTGTTTGGTCCTGCTGGAATTCCAGCCAACAAGCTCGCTATCCTGCAGGCCGCCATCAAGTGGACAGTAGCGCAGCCCGGCTTTATCGCCCAGTCTCAAAAGAGCAAGCTCTCAACTGCCTATGAGAGTCCTCAGCAGGAGATTGCGGCCATTAACGCTGGCATCAACCCAACCACTGAAGCAACAATTAGGAAGTTTGTCCCGTTGAGCACGGGTGTTGCTTCATGATTCAAATTTCGACTAGTCAACCGATTGTGGGAGGGGTTGAGGGTTGAATTACTTCCAGTCTTTATTAAGTGGCGTTAGCCACTTTGGAAGTCCCACCACCATGGTGGTCATGATTCTGGGAACACTCCTAGGTGTTTTTGTAGGAGTTGTTCCCGGACTCGGTGGGATTGTGTTGTTGGTCGTCCTTCTGCCGTTTTTGTATAACGTAAATCCGGTGATCGGGCTCGCTCTATTGCTGGCCTCTCATTCGGCGATTTACTATGCAGGATCGACTACGGCAATTCTCATCAATACACCTGGGGCCCCTGAATCCGCAGCCACCTGTTTTGACGGTTATGCAATGACGCAGAAGGGCCAAGTTGGACGTGCCCTCGGGATTTCCGCCGCAGCCACAAGCTACGGTGGTTTGTTCGGGGCCGTCGCGATCCTTGTTGCGATTCCGGTCATGGTGAAGCTGGTGAACATCTTTCATCCACCGGAATACTTCTTCCTGACCATTTTGGCGGTTGTGCTGATTGGTCAGTTGCAGTCCGGTTCTCCGACCAAGGGTATTCTTTCCGGCCTGTTCGGGTTTTTGCTCTCTTTCGGGGGTGCGGCAGCCAGTACGGGCACATTGAGGTATACCTTTGGCCTACTCGGCCTCTATGACGGAATCAATATTGCGGCGGCGGCGATTGGGCTCTTCGCAATCAGTCAGATGTTCGTTTTGTTCGCTGCCAACAAGAATGTTGCCGGGCGGGAGCGCATTCACCTGAGCCGAAGAGAGGTGTGGGGTAGCGTCGGCGGCGGCGTCAAGGAACTGTTTCAGCATAAATGGCTGGCAACCAAATCCGCTTTTATTGGTGTGATGTGTGGAGTTATTCCAGGCATTGGCTCGACTGCTGCCAACTTCCTTTCCTACGGCTATGCGATGCGCTCGTCAAAACATCCTGAGAGGTATGGCACGGGAATTCCCGAAGGAATTATTGCCCCTGAAGGTTCTTCAATCTCGAAAGAGGCCGGTTCGCTGATACCCACAGTTGCTCTCGGCGTGCCAAACGGTCCAGCAATGGCGATCCTGTTGGCGGCTTTTTCGATTCTCGGGCTCCAACCCGGACCAACAATGCTGCATCAACATCTGCCACTCGTATTCTGGATGGTTGCCGTTATCGCTTTTTCGAGCATTCTTGCAAGCGTGCTTGGCCTGGGCCTGGCTCCCCTGCTCGCTCAGATCACGGTGATCCCAGGCAGGGTATTGGTGCCATTCGTCCTCGTTTTGGCATCTATCGGCGCTTATGCATCGACTACGGAACTGCTTCAGGTGGTTGTGATGATGATTATGGGGGCTGTAGGCCTTGCCATGCGAAGACACAACTACTCTTTGCCGGCGGTCATTGTCGGATTGGTGCTTGGAGCAACCGCTGAGAATAATCTTATTCTGACAATCAAGATTTTTCAGTGGCGATTCTTCGAGAGGCCGCTTTCTGATCTGCTTATTCTAGGTATCATCGCGGTAATTGTGCTTGGGATTCGTAAGAACCGCCAGATGCGAAAGGGTACTGGGGTTGGCGCTGATGGTATCAGCAAGGACCAAGTCAAGGTTGACACCAGCCCGTTGCCTCTTGGCGAAGTGTTATTCGATGTGGCTTGGGTTGTCGGCGCGGCGATCTACATCATCATTGGGATGAAGTATCCGTCTCCTGCCAGTACTGGTCCGGTCTATTTGGGAAGCGCGGCACTTCTTGTCGGAATTCTCCAGCTTGTCGGAGCCTTCGTTCCCAAGTGGCGGCGAGTGACTCATGGTGATCAACAGGCGCATCAAATTGTTTCGCTAATCGGGAAGGAACCCGAAGTACAGCCGTCAGGAATGTCTGCGCCACCGCCATTGGGGTCGGCTGGACATAGCGGAGTTCAGACTGCTGGAACGCTTGTTGACATGGTAGAGGAAGCCGAGGAGGTAGCTCCATCGCAAAACGCGATCAGTGCGGCGGGTTCGGCTAAACAGCAGGGATTTGCGGTTTTGATGGCAGCTGTACTAATCGGCCTTATATATCTTGTCGGTTACATGATTGCCACTCCGCTTTGGACCTTGGCCTACTTCCTTTTTGTACGAAAGTGGAAGATCCATTTGTCGATCATTGCGGCTGCAGCTGTTCTGGCGACCTTCTACCTGATTTCTCATTTGCTAACCGGAGTTATTTTCCCGGGTGGCATGCTGTAGGTCGATATTCTGGCGCCGAACAGTTTTAACGATGGTGGTTAGGCCAGTTCGTTTAGGTGAGGAGCCGCTCCGAAATTTCGGAGCGGCTCCTCACTATTCTTCGGTTTGACTTTGCCCCAACACTTGTAGAGCCAATATCTAGCGGAGGGAGGGCAACTTCTTTTTGCACATTAGCAACCCAGAAGCCCTTGAATGGGCTCGCCGTGACGAGCGAAGATTCAGTGCTAGTGCCAGGTTTGAGTTTGTTGGTTTGAAGTATTGCCCTCGGTCTCCAACGGTGACAGAGTAGTCATGTTCGTTCCACCCAGACATCGGCCTCACCATAGTGTTGGCGAACCTGTACATTAGCATGACGGAGGAGGGCCCCCACGGGAACCGTGGAATGTTGCCTTCGAGCACGAATGTTAGACTTCTGATTTTCCCTGCTCTCCTTGGGACGGACATCCATAGTTGATATGTCAAAAGGAGAGCCAGTTATGGATATTGTTCATCCCCGATGCGCCGGAATCGACATCTCCAAACGTGACGCCAAGGTCTGCGTAAGAATTGCAAGTGATTCTGGAGGTAAACCTGAATCGACTGTCACCACTTGGAGTTCGGTCACTAACCAGGTTCTCGCACTGCGTGACCATCTCATTAGTGAACAAGTGACGCTAGTGGTGATGGAGGCCACCAGCGATTACTGGAAAACCTTTTACTATTTATTAGAGGACGGACCATTCGAGGTGATGCTCTGCAATCCCCGGCACGTGAAAAACCTTCCAGGACGCAAAACAGACGTTTCAGATGCAGCCTGGCTGGCTCAACTCGGCTCACATGGACTGCTACATGGTTCATTGGTTCCACCTGAGCCAATCCGTGAGCTACGGGATCTGACACGTACAAGAACGGCAATAGTGCGAGAGAGGGCAAGAGAGATCCAACGGCTGGAGAAACTCCTTGAAGACGCAGGCATCAAGCTGTCTTCAGTAGCTACCGACATTACTGGAGCATCTGGACGTGCAATGTTGCAAGCATTGATAGAAGGACAACGCGATCCGGTTGTGCTGGCCAATCTGGCCAAACGGCGATTGCGCTCTAAAATCCCTGAACTGACTGAAGCTCTAACTGGCCGCTTCAGGGAACATCATGCCTTCCTGTCAAGGTTGCATCTCAACCTGATCGACCAGCACTCAGCCGCAGTTGAAGAACTCACCAACAGAATCGAGGTAGTGATGGAGCCCTTTCGTCAAGAGAGGGACCTGATGGTCACCGTCCCAGGGATCTCCACATTCATTGCTGACGTGATTGTCGCAGAGACAGGTGGCGACATGAGTCGATTCCCAACCGCCGGGCATTTGGCCTCTTGGGCCGGAACATGCCCTGGATCGAATGAGAGTGCAGGCAGGGTCAAATCCACCCACACCCGACCAGCCAACTCCTATCTCAAGGGCGCTCTTGGTATAGCTGCGATGTCTGCCGCTAAAAGCCATGACACCTACCTGTCGGCTAAATACAGACGTATAGCATCACGACGTGGACCCATCAAAGCAATCGTCGCTCTTGAGCACGCAATGCTCCTTGCGATCTGGAACATGCTCACTACTGGCACCACATACTGCGATTTAGGCGGTGACTATTACACGAGACTTAACCCCGATAAGGTCAGAAACCGTGCCATAGATCAGCTTCGTAAAATGGGCTACGCCGTAGCTCTTACCCCCTTAGCGGAAGCTGGGTAAATATCAATCTTCATGTTAGG
>JAJYDM010000006.1 GCA_021777475.1 Actinomycetes bacterium
TGCCCGTCCACCTGGTCTATATAAACACTTAGACCCATATTGCTAACCTCGGCAACAAGCTCCTGCCAAACGGCCTCGATGTTGTTGCTCAAACCTTCCAGAACATCGTCAACTGTACCGACCAAATCAACTCTGGCTATGAAAGGCTTCTCTCCAATTTCATGATATTTATGCCTCAGAGCATCGACGCAACCGTCAACGACCGCATTCAAGGTCTGAAATCCACTTATGTCGACTGTCACCAAATCAAAGAGAACCTGTGCCAATGGAAGAAATGAATGTTTAATCCCATTATTTGAAACCTCAACAAGCTCAGCACCCTTTAACCCTCGCTCGGATGGTTTGATGTGAAGTCCCTGAATATTCCCGGGATAAATCACCAGTGGAGACTCATTTAGAACACTTCGCTTGTGGATGTGCCCCAACGCCCAGTAGTCGTATCCCTTCCCTAACAGGTCCGCCAACGCCGCAGGGGCATAATTCCCATGCTCCTGCGATCCACCCACGTTTGCGTGTAGCACAGCAATGCTGAACAGATCGGAACAAGAGTCAGGAAATAGACGAGCCAAATTACGCCTTTCCTCCCGCGTCCCAAAGCTCACACCTGTGATTTCGCCAAATTGTAAACCATCGCGAGTAAGAGGAAATGTCTCTGGATCTGTGGGAAATCGAATGAGATTTTCCGGCCAAGTAATGGCTATCTCGGATGTGGTGTCAACCGGATCATGATTTCCAAAGGCCATGTACACGGCTATGCCATGAGCGTCCAACCGCAAAAGCTGCCGTCTGAGCGCAAGTTGTGCGCGAGCTCCCCTCTCTATTCCATCGTAAACATCGCCCGCCAAAACTATGAAATCAACATTTTTATCGATGGCGACATCACACAGTTCCGAAAATGCCCTAAGAGAAGCATCCATCAGAAGTTTGCGCAATCCGTCTTCCCGGCCCTCATGAATTCGAAATGGTGAGTCCAAATGGAGGTCAGCGGAATGAATGAACTTAAATGAGAAAGGAACCTTCATTTGCCCAACCGAGGAATCACAGTCATATGCGAACCTTAGCGCACAGGTGGGACCTTAGTTCCAGATTGGAGTGCGAGACCGCCCAGCACTGGCTAGATTCAGATCATGGCATCGTCAAGGATTTCCCTTGTATTTTCATGCGGCGACGTTGAAAGGGTCCGTCTTGCAATTAGACAACTGGCCAGTCCATTAGCGGTCCCGCTGCCGAGACAGGGCATCCTCAAACTCCTGGATACTTTTGACTGGGCTCTCGAAAGAAGTGGCGCGAGCCTTCTGCTCCATGAATACAGAACCGGGACTCAATTGATCTTGGTTGGTCCAAGACTCTCCGTTTTCGAAGATCTACCC
This sequence comes from Actinomycetes bacterium, assembly GCA_021777475.1. GTDB lineage: Bacteria > Actinomycetota > Acidimicrobiia > Acidimicrobiales > Acidimicrobiaceae > SCQM01. The sequence continues at coordinate 1,371 of JAJYDM010000006.1, forward strand.
ATCGCAAACAATAAATGGATAAATGTTGAGACAATCGAACAGCCATTTCTAAGGCGGAGCCTCTCGGAGGCAACCCATCAAAGAGCTCTTGTCGTACAAGCGTCAACCCCTGCCAGAGGCCAGCTATTCCAATTTCCGAATTCTCAGGGAATGCGGGTAGCAACCCTTTTCTTTTTTGAACTCCCGGAGATAAATAGGTGCCACATCCTACTGGTCACCAGACGAGGTTACAGTTCGTTTCAACACAAGTTATCTGAAAAGATTTTCGCAGCATTGATGGGACTGGACATCAAGGTAGAGCGCAAGGATCCCTTTGACATGGTTCTCGGCGACCACCAGCGGTACAAGAAAGATTATCAGTCACGCTTTGCCCTTGAGTTCGAACCTTCGACATATGGATGTATCGCACTCGGGCAGGCGCTCTCCAGTGAACAGCATCGGGCCGAAATAAACGCCCCATGGATCAAAGACCATCCCGACCCGGAATTCCTCCATGACCTGCGGGTAGCTCTTAGGCGAACATCCTCGCTCATTAAATCGCTGGAGCCTCTGCTTGGGTCCATCGATACTTCCTGGTTTCGGTCCGAGCTGAAATATTTCATGAATGCGACCTCGCCAGTTCGCGATCTTGAAAACTTGGGAACCTTTACCAGCAAACAACTTGATGCCATCAAATGCTCTCCTGAAGTTGAGGCTCTGAATTCCAAGATTGCCAGAGATGTCAGTCGTAACTACGATGAGCTTGCGCAATTGATTCCATCACCAAGGTTCGACAACCTCATTTCGAGCTGGGGGCAAATTGCAAGAAAATCTCTTTCCCTCGCCCTTGCGTCCACCCCCTCGATGAACGCCTTGGGTTCCACTAATGGTCAAGCCGAAAACATCGAGGTGTTTCCCAAGACCCGGGTAATCGAGTCAGCCAGGGTTTTGCTCGCCAGATCTGGCACAACCCTCATACGGAAGGCACGCAAAGCAAAGAAGCTCAAAACTGCTGAATCTCTGCACAGCTTGCGAAAAGAGGCCAAGACCTTTCGATACCTACTGGAATTCTACGAACCTGTATTAGAACCCGCCCGCACCAGACGATGTATCAACAGCATCAAAAAGCTCCAGGACGCGCTTGGACAGCATCAGGATACCTTCGTGCAGATGCAGCTCCTCGAAGATTTATGCAGCACCTACAAGATACCCAAGTCAAAAGTTGCCATGGTCTTCGACGTGCTTGCATCGGATCAGAAGATAGCGCTCGAAGATTACCGAAAGGAAATTAAGTTGTTCTCCGGCCCCACTCTATTTCGTGAGATACAGTTAGCCACTGGCTACCGAAAGAAGTGAACAGATGAAGGTCATCTCCCTTTACAACATCAAGGGCGGAGTTGGAAAAACCACTTTTGCAGTCAATATCGCCTACGAAACGGCAAGAACCGGCCTAAGAACTTTGCTCTGGGATCTGGACCCCCAAGGTTCTTCAAGCTATATCCTGCGAATCAAACCCCACATAAAAGGAGAGCTGTCCCAGGTTGTATCCGGCAAAAACTCCCTAGGAAAGTCGATCAAGGAAACCCAGTGGCCGCTGCTGGACATTGTTCCATCTGACTTCGACCTTAGGCACCTGTCCTCCTTGCTTGAGGACGAGAAACGGCAGTCATCCAAACTTTCCAAGTCCATGAAGGCATTCGGTCACGAGTATGACTTGGTAATAGTGGACAGTCCCCCGGAAGCCTCAACTGTCAGCGAAAATGTTGTGAACTTCTCGGATTTAATTGTGGTTCCCGTGATTCCAAACCCGCTTTCTATCAACACATTTGAGACATTGTTAAGATTTGCCGGTGAAATTGCCGATAAGAAGAAGACACGGCTTTTTGCAGCGTTCAATTTGGTGGATCGCAGAAAGCAGCTTCACAAACAGATGCTTGAGACTTATCTCAATAAAGACCCAAGATTCCTTAAGCACTATGTGCCGGCATCATCTGCGATAGAACATATGACGAGCAACAGAGCGCCACTCGCGACCTATAGTTCAAGATCTTCGTCCACCACTTCTTTTTCCGATTTGACTGAAGAAATCTTGGCCCTAATGCGTTGAATCTGGTGCTCGCGGACGTATTTCAAGTCCCATCATAAGCATTTTTAGTGTTCTCGCCTTGGCAAGGAAACCTTTCATTAAGGTCGGTTAGCAAGGATCGATCGACTTGAGCTGCAACCCAGCTGTCTAAAAATCTAATCAGTTGAAAATCTGACCTGAGAACCTCTTGCCGAGAAGAAAGAACCATGCATGGAAATCAAAGTTTTACAAGGTGCTGCTTTGGAGTTTCGCAGTTCAGCTATCGCTGTGAACTTGTTTGGCACTGATTGCGCACGGACCGATCATGACGCCGCCCACGCCGCTGGTTTGCTCGGCACCAACCGGGTTTGCGTTCTCCAGTTGGGGGCAAATAATTGGAGTTTCACACTCCACAAACGATATCGATCTGTCTCCCACAGCTTTACGGCACAAGAATACAGGCATATAAAGTGGGCGCCACGCATATCATCGCAGGTGATCTTGCTTATGCTATAACAAGCTTGGAAGCCGCCTTTAAGAACACAATGGGACTGCGTTTGAAGTGGCACCAGAGAAAGGTTCGCCACCTTTTGTTTAAACAGATTTCGTCTAAAGGTCCGAGAGGGCAAACCTTGTTTCTCACCCGGAGGGAGACGATCTAAAATCTTTCTTCAGGTACCTTGGCTATTTAGTGTTGGGGGCAGCTGCTCTAATTCCCTGAGTTGTGCAAGGTGCTCGCCAAGGTGTGCTATTAGGTGCGATGAAATCATGTCACTGACGGTGATCTGGCCATCAGTCAAATGGGTAATTGTAATTGCCAGATCTGCGGGAGTAAGTGCGGAAAGAAAACCGGCAGTCTTTCCTATTTCAAGAGTTAGCCGGTCAATAAGATCATAAGTGTGCAGCGAGGCAAGAGCGTTAATTCTTTGAGTCCTTTCATCATCACGGTTCGGCCGTCCCAAGATGGCAATTCTTGGCCTTCTGAGGCCTTCCTCAAGGTCGTGCCGCCAAAATTCGCACCACTCGGCCATATGCGCAACCAGCTGCTTTGAATCCCAACCTTCTGGAGAACTTTTGTCGCGGTGGCTAATTCCCTTTGGAAGACCTGCTTCCAGTAGCTCTACCAGCTCCTCAGAAACCAAATCAAATTCATTTACTAGATCAGAATCTTCAGCTTCAGCCATCGAAATGTCCTTTCATTCTCGTTCTCATCAAACCTGACGTAGAAATCACTAACACTTCGTTCCGGTTAATAGTTATCTTATAGCATGGCCATTTACGCACTAGGTAAAAAGATCCCGAGAATTCATTCTGACGCGTATATTCATGCGGATGCAACTGTAATCGGGGATGTCACTATAGGAAAGCATTCCACCGTTTGGCCGAGCGCAGTTATACGGGCTGACTACGGGACAATCGTGATCGGGGACGAGACCTCTGTTCAAGATGGCACGGTGATACATGCCACAGCGGGATTGCTTACTCAGATCGGATCGCGCTGTGTGATCGGGCATCTTGCGCACCTCGAAGGATGCAGCATTGCCGATGATGTCCTCATCGGGTCGGGGTCCATCGTGCTGCACCGAGCCGTGGTGGAAAGCCACTCACTTGTTGGTGCGAATTCAGTGGTCACAAATGACATGATCGTTCCGTCGTACGCGATGGCCTTAGGGGTACCGGCAAAGATCGCTCCAAATCGTGTCAAAGAAGGTACATTTACAGCCATTGTGGCCAACTACGTAGCCAATGGCAAACAGTACCGAACCGATTTGCGACGAATTGACTAGACAGATCTTGCTACAGCGCGGTACCGGCCCAAAGATGTTTCAATTTTCAATGGAAAATCGAAGGCGATTGTGAGATTGTCGTCCGTTAGAACGTCACCGATCCCCCCGCTCGCCACCATATTTCCCTGCTTTAGCAGCAGGGCATGAGTTGATGATAGTGGCACGTCTTCGATGTGATGCGTAATCAACAAAAGGGACAGACTGGCGTGCTCCGCCAACAAGAAACCCAGCCGGGTCATAAACCTCTCTCTAGCACCCATGTCCAATCCAGATGTTGGTTCATCAAGCAGCAGGAGCTGAGGATTCGGCATTAGTGCTCTGGCCGTCAAGACTTGCTGACGTTCGCCTGCCGAGAGTGTTCTAAAGACCCGGCGTGACAGGTTCTGCACACCTGCCAGCTCCAGCAGGTTCTCGGCCCTGGATCTGTCGTTAGCTGTGTAGTCGTGCCACCATGGTGCCAAATCTCCAAAGACACCCGTCAATACAACCTCTTCTACCAAGAGGTCCGGACGGAGCTGGTCTGCGACCGACACGGAGCTGATTCCAATGCGTCTGCGAAGCCGTCTCATGTCAGTCTTTCCCAACTGTTCGCCCAAAATAAAGGCGAGACCGGAGGAAGGCCGCAATTGGGCGGAGGAAATATGAAACAATGAGGTTTTTCCTGCACCATTCTGCCCCATCACAACCCAATGTTCACCTTTTCTGACTTCGAAAGAGATATTGGTTAACACTGGCTGGCTCTCGTATATAAGGCCCAACTCCACAAACTTCAACACTGGTGTATCAGGCAAATCTCAAATCCTCTAAACGTGAACCAGATCGATTGAACTATTAATTTTATAGTTACCGGCAACAGTTGGCTAACTCTGTGCCGACATGCCAATACTCTTCCTGAAGCCCCAATACGATGTGTTTCGACTGCCGGCGACCTGGCAAAACCATTCAGCTAACACCTTGAATCGGAGCATGAGAGCCTCCAAAGCTTACTTTAGATTCCACCTATTCGAGATCGACGATCTGTCGCCATCTCCAAGATGATTTGATCTCGCGGCCATCATCTTCTGTGCGATAAGCATTGCAAGTCCTGCCAAAAATACCTCCGCTGCGGCCGATGTCCACGCCAACCGATACCCTGAACGGTCGACGATAAATCCGAAAATCAAAGGTCCCATCACCGAACCGGCATACGCACCGGATTGTGTTATGCCAGTGGCATAACCAGCTGATTTGGGATAACTCCACACAACCGCAAAATTGAACAGCCCATTCCATCCCCAGCCTGCCCCGTAGGAAATCATGGTCGCTGGGATTATGAGCCATCCGTAGCCCAACATTAGAAGGAGATACCCAATCCCGCCTGTCCCCATCATCCATGCCGTTACTGCCAGATGCTTACCGCCCCTCCTATCGGCCAGAATTCCATTGAGGAGACGGGAACTGATTCCGGTCACCGAACCCAAAACTACCAACAGGCCTGCCGCGCCTGGCGCCCATCCGGAATTGACTGACGAAGATACTAGAAACGCCCCTAAGCCATTTGCCGCACCACTTCCAAGTCCCATTGCTATCGCGAGAACTACAAGCGGTGCAACATTGATCTTTTCCTTAACATTGCTCGGGCCAGTCTGCCGCACAGCACTTTCATGACTCTTGGGAATCAGGAAAAACAAAATCAACCCTGCAGGTGCCACAATTGCGTACGCAAAGTGCCAGCCAATAGTCAGTGCAACGAGAGGAACCGCAAGCCCAGAAAGAAACGTCGATACAGGAATCGCTGCCTGCTTAACTCCAAATGCAAAGCCCTGCCGTGAAATCGGAACAACATTGGAAAGAAACAGGTTTACCGCGGGTTGCGATGCACCATTGACGACCCCAGCAAGCACTAGAAACAAAAGCAAAACGAAAAAACTATTCGCCAGCAATCCAATTCCCGCTAACGCGACTACCGATGCAAGCACGCAAACCTTCAAGATCACCTCGGAACCGGACCGCTGAGCAAGCCTCCCAGAAGAGATGGAGGTAATCGATGCTGCAGCGAAAAACACAGCAACCGCCAAACCCAGCTGTGATGCATTGAGATGCAACTCCCTCCGAATTTGAACCGCTAACGCACCTGTCAGGAATACCGGAATTGTTGATACGGTAGTAATAGAAATTCCAAGAAGGACAGGCCGAAGGTCCAGCTTCTCTTTCGCTGGCTGGATCTTCACACCGCCTCCATCACGGTTGCAATAAGCTCAATACGTATGTGTCGATTCGGCACCGAGTTTTTTCCTCAAAATAAAGCGTGTTAGTAAATAATCCTAAATCGAAAATGATACCTACATGAATCTATTTGATCTATGCGGAAGGAGCACTCTATCGCCGCGAAATAGGGATTTGGGGCAACCGGAGTCCGAATTCTCTAATCTATCCAACAGCGCCAGGCTGGTCTGATGTCACAAGGCGTCTGGCAATGCTAATGGCGAACGCTGCGAAGAACCCTGACAGTGCAGCCAGCCCCCAAGCAAGACGATACCCGGCCTGTTCTACGACAAATCCAAAGGCCAACGGACCGAGAACGGAACCAATATAGGCTCCCGCCTGGACGGTGCCCGTTGCATAACCAGCATATTTGGTGAAGTTTCTGACAACGCCGAAAATGAACAAGCCGTTCCATCCCCAGCCAGCTCCATAACTGATCACAGTGGCCGGAACTATCAACCAGCCAAAACCAGTCGCGAACATCAAGTAGCCACCTCCGCCTATCGCGACCGACCAGGCCGCAACGACAAAGTGTTTCCCGTGCCTTTTATCAGCCCAGAGACCTTGACCAACTCGAGTAACGACACCGACAACTGATCCAAAAACGATCAAAAGCCCAGCAAGTCCAGGTCGCCATCCTGAATGAACCGCAAAGGAAACCACAAATGCACCAAAAGAGTTGGCGGCGCCGGTTCCCAATCCCATCGCAATTGCAAGCATTACGATCGGAGCAACCGAAGGACGGTCGAATGATGTGCGTACGCTTTCCGCATCAGCTGGCAAGATTGACTTTGGAACCAGAAAGAAGAAAAAAACGCCAAGTGGTGCAGCCGCGAGATAGGCGTACCGCCATCCAGCAGTCAATGCTAGAGCCGGAACTGCCAAACCAGCAAGGAAGGTGGCTAATGGTACCGCGGCCTGCTTTACGCCAAATGCAAAGCCTTGCCGACGTCGCGGTATCGCATGAGTAACAAAGAGATTAATGTGAGGCTGAAGCGTACCGTTTACTACACCGCCTACGGCAAGGAGAGCCACAAAAATCCCGTAGCTCCTTGCAATTGTGCCTATGCCTACCAATACAGCTGAAGACGCAATCATGCACTGCTTGATTACCAGGGCCCCATTCACCCTATGGGACAATTGGCCGGAAATAAATGAAGACACCGCTGCAAACAGAAAGAAGATCGCAACAGCTGCCCCCAACAGCGAAGGGGTGAAGTTGAGGTCTCTCTTGATCTGCACAGCGAGGGCGCCGGTTAGAAAGACGGGTAGTACAGCTGATATTGCGACACCAATCGCCAAAACAACCGGACCGGCGCGAAAAGTTTCTTCCGTACCAGAATCCAAACCCTCCTGAAAAGATGTCTCGTTAGTAGTCAAGGAGCCTCCGTAGCGAGATACACCTTAGCCTCGTAACGGTCTACTTCCAGGCTGGATCAAAGCCAAATCCTACTTTATCAAGAGAGCGAGCGTTGGACAAAGCCTTTCCGCGCGTCTCGCATGCCCCAGTAACGATGTTGGAACCTCTTTTGACATGAGAATGGGAAAACCCCACTCGTCAAGCTCAATGAGTTCGGGCAATAGCTCCGCACAAATCCCGTGCCCTTCGCACGCAATAGGATTTATATATATATGGAACCCCTCAGCCATTATCGGACTGCTAACCTGCTGGGATACGGGACCAGTCGTCCCGAAGTTGGTCTGTAGGAGCAGTTGCCGCCTTGGTGGACTAGAATTTCCGCCCTGAAGCGGCTCAATGATGATCGGGCCAATAACACGGCACCATCAGGCATGGCGCAGGCGCCTCTCCCAATTATCTGGTCGCAGAGTTCCGTCACTCGTGAAAGTGATTTTGAGCTGACATTACCGTCGGAAAGATTCGACCAGCTCTTCGATAATTCGGGGAGACCGAAATAACACGGACCACATTGACCTGCGGATTCTGCAGCAAGATATTCCAGAACCTTCTTCGTCTCAATGACCGGACAACAATTTGTCAGTGCAACCACTCCGGCACCTAGCGAGAAACCTGCCTCCTTGAGAAAGGGCTGGCTTACACGAAGTTTCCACAGTCTTTGCGCATCGACGATCTGTCCATAGTAGCCTCCCAACAATCCGCAACTGACTTGGTCTTCTTGTATGCCCATAACCGAAAACACTTCACTGAACGCAGTACCAGCGATTACCTCTAAGACGGCATAATTACCATTCGCCAAAGTCACCGTCAAGAGTCGCGTACCCAAATCCCCGAAGGAGCCGACTGAGGAAAACCATGTGGCGCCAAATCTCGCCAGAAGAGCTAACTGCGCAAGAGTCTCCACATTTGCGATCAGCGTCGGTCGTTTCTTTACACCACGCAGAATTGGTCGGTCTGGAAAATATTGAGGCCGTCCATCTTGCCGATTTATGGCAGATATCACCGCACTCTCGGCACCGGCAATATAGCCAACCTCCGGAACGGTAGTTGAGATTTCAATGTCAAAGGGATCCATTCCGCATCGGTCAGAAAGTGCGCTTTGCATCGCCTCCTGAGGATTCCGTTTTAAGGCGTTGATATGTACGTAGCCAGCCTTTGCGTCCAGGGCGCTACCCAAGATTGCCAAACCATCGAGAATCAAGTTGGGATGCCTCACCATCAGCAGCTCGTCCTTATGGGAAAGAAACTCCCCTTCCGACCCGTTTGCCACCACGATAAGCTTTCCACGATATGCTTCGTATGCCGCCAGCTTGAGTGAAAGAGGAAATGCAGCCCCTCCTCTGCCGTGAAGTTCATTCTCACCTAACTGCGTCTTAAGATGATGTAGTGCGTGGAAATATTGCTCGGGACTGCCAAAAACTGCCATATGCTCGGAAAATGTGAGTGATTCAACCGGAAGTGCGGCCACATTGGAACTGGCCAACTTTCCACCATAGGAAAGGCGCGGAAATGATGTCGTTGAGCTGCTAGACATTATCCATCACTCGCCTCTGACCTGCTGGAGGGACTCCCGCCAGATAGGTTCGAATAGGACGTCGAACCTGATGCGGCAACTGTTCCGGTGAAGGACGACCCGTCGGATCCCAGGTTCAACCTCGCAGAGAAGTTCACGCTCTGTCCAGCCGCATCTGCCACTTGACTTAGAATTGTTGTACCGTTTAGCGCCGTCACGGTACCTTTATAAACTACGACTCCTTCGGTTGACGTAATTTCCACGACGCTTGCAGTCATTGAAACTCCTCCGCCAAGAGGTACTCCAATGAGCACCACCGATAACACATATCCTGGCGAACCAGACAGATTGCCCATCAGCCGCAGGGCAATCTCACCTTGAGAATTGGCGGAAGACTGATCTATCTTTCCTGACCAGCTGGAGGTGTAGGTTGAACTTATCTCAAAAGGGGGCATTGTGGCCACTGTATGTCTCGAGGTCCCTGTGGTAACCGTGCCAGTCACACGGGCTGAAGTTAGCACGGCTTGTCTCAATCCACCCTGGGCCCTGTTGGCCCAGTTGGCAGCCAGCGGACCTGAAGCTGCCCATGCAATAATCAATAGAGGAACAGCGAAACTGACCCCAAAAAACGCGACTTTTTTCCCTAGCTTAAGATCAGTACGGGCTAACAGCCTAGCGATTATCGCCAAAATTAAAAGTCCACCGACTGCCACGTAAATGACCTTCGAAAACCACAAAGCGCTGTCAGACCCTGAACCGAGGCCATGAATCACAGAAAGCGCGAAGATAGGATACGAAGCCCAGTGAATGATCTTCCAGCTGCGATACCCCATTTTCACCCGCAACAGTGAGGTTGCTACTACCGCGATGCCGAGGTCTACTGCAATCGCACCGATGCCGACCCATATTGGTCGATATGTCGCCATAAATGGAACAAACACATCTTTGAGGCCGATGAAAGAGTACTTGTCAGCCACTGCTGCGCCAACATGAATTGCCAACACAACTATCGCAAGCAATGATAGGGAACGGTGCAGTTCTGGGGCCAAAAACTTGGTTCCCTTAGGGAACTGGAGATTTCCTGCCGTAATGATCCCCAGGACTCCAATCACACCTAACAAGGCCAAACCCACATATCCGGCGGCACGGGATAGGTACCAAAGCGGACTAATCGACGCCGCAGCAATTATCATGCGTGGCTCCCAACCGCACCTGCCCGTTGCCAACCACCGAAATAATTCTCGCCATACTCCTTGCTACGGGCCAAGGCCGGTAACCGAAGTGATGCCAACCACTTTGGCCCGTCTGGACCCATAGCGATGGTGCCACTTGAGGCAATATTCGCGTCAAGAGCCGATCCGGCCAAAACCGTGACCGAATGATAAACCGACTCACTGCTAATTCCACTAAATGGATCGATGATGTGATGCAGCTGCTGAGGACCACTATTCCAAGATCTTCGGAGCGTCGATGACGTGGCAACTCCACCACCTGCTATTGCAATGATTTGACCATCCGATTGAGAATCCAGGCTGAGATCTTCGGTGACATTGATAGGCCAGTAACTCTCCCGATCCACCAGCGAAGCCGATATGTCACCACCAAGATTTACTAACACCTTCTCGGACAGTTCAATTTCAATCTGGTACTTGATGCGGTCAGCCAGAAATGCTTTTCCAGTCGCACCCAAATCAAGTTTGACACCCTGGAGAACCGAAACTGACCTGTTCGCCTTGTTGAGCCGCAGACTCTTGTATCCCCGCGGCAGCACGACCTGAATCTTCCCAGGGGCCGAGCTGCCACTCGCGAGACTGCTACGAAAATCGGTTTTATAGCCAAGCCCCGCAAGGGAGCCGCCGACTGTCGGGTCCAAATAGCCGTTGGTGATCCTTGCACCGTAAAGGGCGGCCTCGAGTGCGGCAAACAAAAGTTCAGAAACCACGACTTCCTTCTGGGCTGCACCGTTGAAAATCTGACTCAACTCCGAATCACTGCGAAATCTCGAAGCTACATGGTCCATCTCGTCAATCAACCCCAGGAAAATATCAATCGCCTTGATTGACGGACTTTTGCAGGAACCGAGGAGAAAACAATCGGTACCCAGGGCCGAGGTGTGAAAACCAGTACCACCGCTCATGATGCCCCCGTTGCGGAAATCTGAGAACGTGACGACTGCACAGGAGCGGAACCAGACGATAAGGATTGCTGAGGGGAAACCGGGGAAATGGGTGGCGGCGATAAGGTCGGAGCAGTTATGTTGTATCCTCCGCTCAATGAGGGCACTGATGATGCCGAAGAAGCCGTCGACGAAGTCGTAGAGCCGATGGGTTTGCCCGGGTTGATCTTTGCCACAAAACCGGCAAGTCCAAGAATGGCCAGGATCGATCCATACCAAAATCTTTTCGAAAGAACGGAAGACCTTGCTACAGCGATATCTCGTGAATATCTGCTAAATTTACGCATATCTCATCCCAGTTCGCGACTTTTCATACATTCTGGCATCATGTTCTGAGACAGCACTGAATTTGGACTTAAAGGATCCTTGCGAATGCCGGGACTTGGGACAGTCACAAAGGTTCTCCCAGAAGGGATGATCCATCACAAATGACATTGAATCCACGTCCGGCAGTCCGAGCCCTACTAATAGACCCAGATTTCCGAATTCTGCTTCTTAAAGGGCACGATATCACCCTGACAGACGCCGAGCCATGGTGGTTCACTGTCGGTGGAGGTATTCGACCGCATGAGACTCCGAAGCAAGCCCTGCGGCGCGAGGTGCTGGAAGAGACTGGCCATGTGATCGCCGAACTGCTACCGACTCCGTTTTCGAGGACGTTTTCCTTTACCTTTGAAGGCCGTCCACACCTCCAGCATGAAACCTTCTATGTGGCAATGTCGCCCAGGTTTGATCCAGATCCAAAGTACCTAACTGCCATGGAAAAAAGGAGTATTATTGGTTTCAAGTGGTGGAGCCTGCAAGAACTTCAGCAAACCAAGGAGACGATCTATCCCGCTCAGCTTGCGTCATGGCTCGAGTACCTCGTCAAGAGCCGGCTATCCAGATGAACCAACCTCCCGGAATTTACGCCTCATGGCACAGATGGTCAATTCCAAATTTTGGTCCGAATAATTCCCGCTGATTCCAGAACTTCTTGACTTACTGCACGAGCATCTTGACTGCGGGACTTGCAGAAGCCCCGGGAATCCAGATCAACTCCAGTTTCGATCGAATCTCCAGTGTCAAGATCACAACGGCATCTAAGTCTTCACCCGCATCAATGGCAGTCAACTCCGACAGTATGGCAATCCCCAGTCCGCGGCTAGCCAACTATGCCACCATTCCTAGCGCGCTGGCTTCGAACGTCACACATGGCTCCATAGCGACGTGGGGCACGCGCTTTCGAATACTGAGCTAACGCCGGTTCCTTTTGGAAGACATATCAATGGTAGACAAGCCAACTGCGCAAGGTGAAGAGGTTCACTCAAACTAAGCGATCCCGATTTCGATTTTGTCGCAACAAGGCGGTCGACTACGATTGCGATTGCATCCTATCCAGGACTTCGATCCCCGAACACACCTACGAGTGCAAGATCAAGCCCACCCTGATTCACGCCGAATACCAGGTTTTCAGTACTTTCTTCACTTGGAGATATTTATATTTTCGGAAAGCGGTCACAAAAGGCTGCAACTATCGCCGCCAAACGTAGCGGAGTAGATCCGCAAACCATTCCAATCCTTACGCTTCTACGAAACAGTCCGCATATCTGGTCGATCTCTCTGCGGATATTCTCCGTAGCCCTAAGTGCCCGCTCCCAACAATTGATTCACCTGATGAAAACCACCCATCTTCCGCGAAAATCAATACCGGCGGATCAGGAAATACTCTTCTAGACGCGAATGCTGCTCTTTCTCTAAACGGTTCATCTTGGCATCTGCCATTTCATTGCGCTTGCCTGGCAGGCGAGAACCGCAACTCAGGTTCCAAATCTATCCGTGAGGTCGCGACACGTCGTAGCAAAGTCACAAGCCAGAAGCCAGACAAGAAAAATGAAATACTAATATGAGCCTCCAACAGCATCTATACCCCGATACCAGCTCTCGCATCATAAGTTGAACAACCACTGCCGCGATATCCACTGGTATACAGTCTCGGCCCCGCGCAGAGAAACCTCTCCCAGGATGGACGAAACCAGAAGATCAAATACTTGGCACAGGCTGTTGAACTCGTCGAATCCGAAAAGTCCAGTCATTCCCAAAGCGAAGGTCGAGCTGCAGTTCAACCGTCAGCACTCCCAGGCTTGGACCCGGCATTTCGAAACCGGTGTACCATCCCCTCCCATTTCCACTATCCCGCCTGGCACAAAGCTGGACAGAATCAGGGCTTCTACGTCAGGGACTAAAACTCAAAGGCAACTGTAGAGAGATCCAAGTCCCACGAAGCCGGCTGGTTCAAGTGCCGCTTGACCCGCAACAACCTGGAGATAGAAGTTTCGACTCCAGCGCCACTAGGACAGGCTCCAAATCCCACCCTGGAACTAGCCCTAGGATTAATCTCAGCTATGTGAATCCTGGCAACTTCCTCCCTCGGATCGAAAGAGCCCGGGCATATGTACGTAATGAGCTGGTGGAGCAACGGCCTACAACCGCAAATAAGCACGCGAGTGGGAAGCTACGGCCGATGAGGCAAGGAAATTACTTTAGAGGGACGCTTACAAGATGCAACGTCCCTCTGTAGATCGGCTCAGCAATGATTCCTAGGAGGACTTGACCGCCGCAACCAGCTTAGTCAAGGACTCCTTCGCGTCACCAAAGAACATGATCGTCTTCGCATCGAACATAAGTTGGTTATCGATACCCGCAAAACCAGGTCTCATCGATCGCTTCATGAAAATTATGTTCTTGGCCTCCTCCGCATTCAGTATCGGCATTCCGTAGATAGGACTCCCCGGATCAGTCTTCGCGGCTGGGTTGACAACATCGTTCGCACCTACTATCAGTGCGACATCAGCCAGCTTGAACTCGTCGTTGATCTCGTCCATCTCCTTCAGCTGATCGTATTTGACATCCGCCTCGGCAAGGAGAACATTCATGTGACCAGGCATACGTCCTGCGACGGGATGAATTGCGTAGCTAACTTCGACTCCTCGCTTTTCCAGCAAGTCCGCAAGCTCTCTAATGACGTGCTGCGCTTGAGCAACCGCTAAACCATAACCAGGTACAATGATGACCTTTTGCGAATACGCAAGCAGAACGCCTATATCGTCCGCTGTTCCCGATCTGACAGCTTGATCTTGTCCTGCTCCAGCCCCGGCTCCCGCAGACGATTCGGTCACTTTGCCCACCGCCGCAAACAGGACGTTGGAAAGAGATCTACCCATAGCATCCGACATCATTTTGGTAAGCAGTGTACCTGATGCACCTACTAACGTGCCGCCAACGATAAGTACCGTATTGCCTAAAGCAAAACCACTAGCTGCCACCGCAAGGCCAGTGAATGCATTGAGAAGTGAAATCACGACGGGCATATCTGCTCCGCCAATTGGCAGTACAAACGCCACACCGAGAATCAGGGAAATTACCAGCAAGATGACAAGAATTGGAATACTTGAGCTGAACCCGATCACCACTGCAGCAAACCCAATGATTCCTAGCAGGACTATGCCATTGACTATCTGTTGGCCCGCATAGGTTATCGGAACTCCAGTCATCATCTCCTGAAGCTTTGCAAAGGCAACCGCGGAGCCAGCAAAGCTCAGCGAACCCACCACAACCGAAAATACTACAGAAATCGCCAGCACCACACCGTGGCTTGATCCCGAGACCAGTCTCATGTACTCGCCAATCGACACAAGCGCTGCGGCACCTCCACCGACACCATTGAATGCGGCGACCATCTGAGGCATGGCGGTCATCTTGACACGCCGTGCCAACACCGCGCCGATGAAGGTCCCCACGATTACCGCAACCGCCATCAACACAATTCTTCCGCCGGAGGGGCGAATCACGGTTAGAGATGCAATGATTGCGATGAGCATACCGAATGCGGCCGTGAAGTTTCCTTGCCGGGCTCCCTTTGGCGAACTCAACTGTTTTAGGCCAAGAATAAATAGCGCAGCCGCCAATAGGTAGAGTAAACTCACGCCTTCATCAAGAGTAAATCCAGCCGCCGCCAACAAATTAATTTGAGACAACTGAGATCGACCTACCTTTTCGCTTCGGCCTGTTGGCGCGGCTTAAACATCTCAAGCATCCGGTCTGTCACGACGAATCCGCCAACAACATTTATTGTTGCGAGCACGATTGCGAGCAGACCTAATACAAGTTGCAGCGTTCCGTCAGAAGCTGACGTCACTGAAATAGCGCCGACGAGAATTATCCCGTGAATGGCATTGCTCCCTGACATCAAGGGGGTGTGCAAAATTGTTGGAACTTTTGAAATAACTTCGATTCCCACAAACGCTGCGAGAACAAAGGTAGTTATGTATCCAATCAACTCTGGAGTCATTGTTGATTCCCTTCACTACTGTTAGTACCATTTGCTGCGCCCCCGAATCCCAGTCGCACCTCACCGGAGTGAGTAACACAGGATGCGTTCACCAGTTCATCCTGCAAGTCCACTTGGAACTCTTCGCCCTTTGTAAGAGCGAGCAGGAAGTTGCTAACGTTACGGGAATATGTCTGGCTTGCGTGCACGGAGACCGAGCTTGGCACGTCAAATACTCCCACGATTTTTACACCACTGGACACCGTCTCTTCACCCGGAACCGTTGCTTCACAGTTTCCACCAGATTCAGACGCAAGATCGATTATCACCGACCCAGCACGCATCCTAGAAACCATTTCTTTAGTAACAAGCACTGGGGCTTTCCTCCCCGGTACCGATGCGGTGGTTATGACGATATCTGCGGCTGCAACGCGTTCAGATAACAGCTCTCGCTGTCGACGTAAATAGTCCTCTGATTGCTCCGCTGCATAGCCACCACTACCTTCCGCGGATTCCAAAGGAATCGAGATAAATTTTGCACCGAGACTTTCAATCTCGTCCTTTACTGCGGAACGGACATCGAATGCTTCGATGATCGCGCCAAGCCGTCTTGCAGTGGCAATTGCCTGAAGCCCCGCCACTCCGGCGCCCATGACAAAAACCCGCGCCGGTGCCAGTGTCCCAGCCGCAGTCATCTGCATCGGAATGATCTTATCCAGCCTTTCCGCACCCATGATCACGGCTTTATATCCAGCCAGTGATGCCTGCGAGGACAGTGCATCCATTGTCTGAGCACGGCTGATCCTTGGCAATAGCTCAAGAGCCAACGCCGTCACATGGCCAATAGCCAATCCTGCGACTATCTCAGGATTTCTGCCCGGATAGAGAAAGGAAATTAGCAAGGCATTTGGAGGAATCAACTTCAATTCATTCAGAGTTGGTGGCTGAACCTTCAACACAGCCTTTGCATCCTTGAATAGCTCCACAGGATCACTACTCACAGTTGCACCAGCTTCTTGATAGGCTGAATCATCATGATGCGACTCCAAGCCTGCACCTGCCTGCACCCATACTTCAAGTCCAGCGGCCTTTAGCTTTGGTACCACATCGGGAACCACTGCCACTCTTCGCTCCCCATTGGCAGTCTCCTTTGGTATGACTACCTTCACCTGTAGTAACCCCCAATCGGATTGATCTGCATATTAATATTCACTCATTTCACGCCAGCAAAAAGCGATGCACCAATGTAACGTAAACACACCCACATCGTGACAATTTCACCAACGTGAAAAGTACTCTAGCAGGTTGGACCCGGGAAACAGAAATCCAGAACGCCGGTTGTAACGACCCGAAAATACTGGAAATAACCCTTGTTTCGACCTTCAGCCTAGCGCCCACCACTCTAACGAACGAATCACTGATGACGGTCATGGAGACTGGTGACACTCATCTCGAGACAACTCGTCCCTCCTCAAACTTCCGCAATTCTTAAACCCGAATTTATAAATTGAGTACAGCTCTGCGGTACAGGTCAGGTCATGAAACGCTCAAAAACAAAAATCGAAAAGCGCCAACCGTCTCTTAAACAGGTTGAGATGCAACTTCAATGAACGGTAACCAACTATTCACTTGAAATTTGCTTATCTTAAACTTCCCCGTAACTTTCATGAGTCAGTCTGTATTCAGATGAAATACAAGATGGTTCACTTAAATGATGGCTCTGCCAGAGAGGAAGGTCCGTGAGTCCTTCAGTTTCTATTTCGGAGGCGCTGGATAATGCTCCCATTAGCCGGTTTCATACCCGGTCGATCTTCACCGCGGGAATGGGGTTTTTTACGGATGCCTATGACCTATTTATAATCGGGACTGCGAGCACGCTGATTGCAAAGCAATGGGGACTTACCTCAAGCCAGGTTGGCTGGATAAATTCGATCACTCTACTAGCTGCATTTCTAGGGGCAATTGTCTTCGGGCGAATATCCGACGTTCTTGGCCGCAAACGCACTTATGGACTCGAGGCAGCGATAATGGTTGTCGGAGCGATCTTATCCGCTTTCGCTCCTTCTTTTATATGGTTGCTCGCCTTCCGCTTCATTCTCGGTGTTGGAGTTGGAGGAGATTATCCGATGTCTGCGGTCCTGATGGGCGAGTTCGCAAACACGAAAAGCCGTGGCAAACTCGTCGGCCTGGTTTTCGCAATGCAGGCTCTAGGCACAATTGCCGGTTATGTGGTAGCTCTCGCACTTCTTTCGGCGAAGATCAACCCTGACATTGCCTGGAGGATCATGCTCGGTCTGGGGGCCATTCCTGCCGCTGCAGTCATTTACATGCGCCGACAGATGCCGGAATCACCCCGCTTTCTCGCCCGGGTAGCCGGTCGCGCTTCTGAAGCCGCTGCTTCGATGGCAGTTTACTCCGATGGAGTCATCAACATTTCCGCTGCTCAGGAGAAGAGCACGAAGATGTCGCTACAACAGTTCCTGTCCACTCCCCGTTACCTCCTTTACCTGTTGGGTACTGCTGGAGCATGGTTCGTGTTTGATTACGCTTACTACGGCAACTCGATCTCTGCGCCGCTCATTGTCACCAGCGTTTTGGGATCCTCAGGTTCAAAGGTTCTTACAGAGGCAATCGCATTGCAATTGATAGTCTTCACTGTCGCTGCGGTACCTGGCTACTACCTTGCCGCTTTCTTTATGGATCGAATAGGACACAAACGGCTCCAGTTGATCGGCTTCCTTTTTATGGGGCTTGCTTTCCTACTGATTGGCGTCATTCCAAATGTGACAACGTTGGTGCTGCCGTTCCTGCTTCTATTCGGTCTCAGCTACTTCTTCGCCGAATTTGGACCGAATTCAACCACATTCGTGCTAGCCGGAGAGGTGTATCCAACCGGTGCTCGCTCCACCGGTCACGGAATCTCTGCCGGAGTGGCAAAGCTCGGAGCATTCCTTGGGGTGTTCATATTTCCAACCCTAAAAACTCACCTTGGTGTTGCGGGGGCACTTGAATTCTCCTTCGGGATGTCCGTGCTCGGATTCCTCGTCACCTTGGTGCTGCCGGAACCGGCCGGACGATCCCTCGATGATATATCGCATGAGCTTGATCTTGTTGAGTCAAACCATCGCGAACCTGTATCAATTGCCAATTAGAGGATTGACCTAACAACCTGGCAAAATAACTATACCTACTGGCGCTTTCCGTGAAGGGAGCGCCAGTATTGCTATTTGAACTCTGTTTCCGAGCTTAAAAACCCAGTTGTAACTTACTACTATTGCTCTCAGCGCAAAAGGTCCCAGCCCATTGAAACCGAGTGGTTCAATCTGGGTTAGCCTAAAGCTCTCAATGCAAACCCCCCCCCACCTGGCTCTACCCAACTTTGTCGATGCTTGACTATACGGTGAATAACCTTGAGTGCTGTTCTGCTCGGGGCACACTCGTCCGTTTTCGTACACCTGCGAAATGGCCAATGGCAATGGAGACCCTATCGCTGAAGCAGGTCGCACATGTAATAATCCATTGCCATGACTGATCAACTTGTCATTTAGAACACGTCATATCCAAAGGAAACTGTCAGAATACCCTCAAGATAGCCCAAAAAGAAACTTACTTAACGGCCCTCGAGAAGCTAAATGGGATTAGAGGTTAAAAGAAACGGATACAACACCAGGCACTCTCGGGACTAACTAAAGACCGCAGTGGAATCGACCTACACAAGTGCGAATTTTCGTGAGTGTCGAAGGGGGGACTTGAACCCCCACGCCCTTACGGGCACTAGCCCCTCAAGCTAGCGCGTCTGCCTATTCCGCCACTTCGACTGGATAATCCCAAGCAAAACTAACTTAGCTGAAATTGCGGCAAATTCATGTCACGATTTAAGTGTATCTTTCAGTGAGCTTGTTCTTGGGGAGATAAAGCTCCAAGTGGAACTGTTCCAAAAGATCGTGGAGGAACTGGTGCTGGTTCCGATGAAGTTGTACCCCATATTGTAGGCGATCACGTCAGGCACCGAATATAGCGGAATCGAGGGCAAGTCCTTCCAGAGCAGTTGGTCGAGTTGGTTGTAAATCTTTGCAGAAGTTGCAGGGTCAAGCTCTGTGCTCGCCTTTGCTATCAAGGCGTCCGCTTGAGGATTGGAATAGGTCGTGTAGTTGTTTCGTGAACCCTTTGAGCCCGAAAGATAATGGTCCACATGATAAGTCGCATTTGGAGAACCAGCCTGGGCAACTATAGCCATGTCGAAAGCACCTGTGAGCAACACTGAAGCCTCGAGCGTGTTCAGTGAATAGTTTACGGCATTTACAACGATGCCAACTGCCGAGAGCTCCTCGGTAATGAGCTCCTCGATATAAAGAAGCTGCTGATTGGCACTGTCCACCGATATTGTGAGTTCCAAAGGTTGACCATTCTTCGTCATGATTCCAGTTACGGAGCGAACATACCCGTCAGAAGTCAATATGGCCTCAGCCGCACCAGGATCTGAGGTAACGTACTTGGTACCATCATTTTGATATTGGGGTGCTCCGGGTGAATAAATGTTATTCCCGGCCGGTACCGCCGTTGGGTCATAACTCCCTATCGCCGCTGCAGTTATCGCCTTGCGGTCAATCGCTGTCGCAATTGCTTGTCGCACCTTAAGATCACCCAGAGGACCATGAGACAGGTTGAAAAGAAGCTCTTCAGTAGTAAGCGAAGGTGCCAGCTGTGAGTGCACTCCGGCAGCTCCGCGCAAGCCAGAAAAAAGAAGGTCAGTAGATGGAGATTGAACGAGATTGAGTGTCCCATTTCCAAACTGTGCAGGATAATCGCTCGGATTCGGATCTACCAAGAATACGATCTTCGCAATTGTTGCTCGTCTTCCCCAATACTTCGTATTTCGCGTGAGTTCTATCTCTTTACCTGGAACAACCGTCGATATCTGATATGCACCACCTGATACTTCCACCAACGGTGACGCTTCTGCGAATCCAAAGCTCCACCCAACTTGCTTGGCAATGTGGGCAGGAACCAGCGGATTAAAAAGAGATTCCCATTCGGAGAAAAGCTTGTTGAAGATAACGGTTACGGTCTTCCCGTTGTTCGAACCTGCAACTGATTGGATGTCAGAATATCCAATCGTGGTATTGGCCAGGTAGCTGGCGCCACCGACATCGACATACTTTGGATCACCAACCTGAGCTTCCCAATTATAAATAAAATCAGCGGCGGTAATGGGCGTACCATCGCTCCAGGTTGCATCAGGATTGATCTGATATATGACCTCCTGCGGGTTCGTCGATACCAGCTCGGCGGAGTTCAGGAAATTCGAGTTCAAGACTGTCTGATATTTGGCATTCTGGTAAAAGGCGGAAGGCCAGACATTGGTCATGATCTCACGCGTCGTGAGCGAGTCCCCATCAGGTGTATTTGGATTGAAATTCGTAGGCAAATACGGTACTGGAAACGTTACATGTGTCTGCTGAGGGGCCAAAGTCGTGGTTGTCGAAACCGTAGTTGAGGTGCTCAGCGTGCCGGAACCGACCGATCCGCATGCAACTAAAACGATTGAGATGAGAATGACCGATAGTCGGGTCTTGGCTTTTAAGCAAGCAGACCTTCCGAACACTCTCGGCGCGGGCTTTGACACGGAGTGGGTAGGTTGCAATCCGCTAGAGACGGAGACCCAACGCAATGGATGTAAAGGCAAATACGACGATGAGCGTGATTGTTATCCGGTCCAAATTTCGCTCAACCACTGTAGAACCCGCGGCAGCCGTCCCAATGCTACCCCCGAACATATCTGACAGCCCACCACCACGCCCAGAATGGAGCAATACGAACAACACCAGACCTACTGAAACTATGAGGTGTATAACAACCAGTACAGCTGTCAACATTTGTCGCTACTACCTTTCCTCACCAAACCCACCTGACCTCACGAGCGTCAACGCACATGCTGGAGCTAAACGTGCGATTGCTATGCCTGGATAATCCTAGCGAACGATTCGGGATCCAGGGCGGCACTTCCAACTAAAAGGCCGTCAATGTCGTCCAACTCCATGAAATCAGCTGCGTTTGTTGGATGCACGGATCCGCCATACTGTATCCGAACCTTGTTCGCGACATCATTTCCCCAAAGAGCTTCAAACACGCTCCTTATTGCTACAGCCCCCTGATGTGCATCCTCAGGTTTGGCACTCACGCCACTACCGATGGCCCAAATCGGCTCGTAGGCTATCACACACCTCTCGGCCAACTCAGGTGCAAGAAAGGAGACCGCCGCATCCACCTGCGACCGCAGTCTGTCCTCCGTAAGACCCTTTTCACGCTCATCTCGGCTTTCACCAACACAAATGATCGGAGTCATCTGGGAGCGAAAGACGGCCTCCACCTTCGCGCGGACAATTTCATCAGATTCGCAAAAATACTGTCGACGCTCAGAATGTCCCACGATCACATGGGTGACGTTCAACTTCGCCAGCATTGGAGCCGAAATTTCACCAGTGTATGCTCCTGAGGTCTCAAAATGGCAATTCTGGGCCCCAAGACTAATGCGCATACGATCGGAATCGATAAGCAGCTGAAGTGGCCTAAGATCGGTGAAGGGAGGATGAATGGAGATCTCAGCGTATGAGTAATCGGCTGGCCGCAAGAGAAAATTGAGCTTCTGAATGGCCTGTATAGCTTCCAGATGATTAAGATTCATCTTCCAATTGGCACTAATCAGCCTGTATCGTCCCGTCCTGGGATTCGGCCTCAACTCCATGTCATGCTTAACTTTGGCCATGATTATCCTTGCTCCTCGAAGGTGTAGACGCTGTAGCATGTTGAACCGGTAGGACCCAACAAACGGTCATTGCAAGCCCTACTACGAAGGGGACTCCCTTAGGGCTTTCAGGCCGGGAAGATCACCATTTTCCAGAAACTCCAGTGAGGCGCCACCACCCGTTGAAAGATGCGTTATGAACCGCGCAAAACCCGCCTGCTCAATCGCGGCAGCGCTGTCTCCACCACCAACCACCGAAAATCCTCCGAAATGTGCAACCGCTGTGGCTACTGCCTTTGTACCAGCGGAAAACCTGGGATCCTCGCAAACACCAAGAGGGCCATTCCAGAATATGGTCTTTGCACCGTAAATCACCTGCTGAAATATCTCAATTGATTTAGGACCGATGTCCAACCCTTTCCAACCATTCGGAATGTCTTCGTTGAATGACCTAGCCAGACCGCTCCTGTCCCCCATACCAAATTTTCCATCTGAAGTCAGGGCAACACAATCAACGGGCAGCACAATCTTGTCAGTGGACGCTAAGAGTGCTCTGCATGTTTCCAGCTGATCGAACTCCACCATCGAAGCTCCGACAGGATGACCAGTGGCAGCCAAAAAGGAAAAGGCCATACCGCCACCGACGATCAGATGGTCGACTTTCTCAAGCAAAGAATTTATGAGTCCCATCTTGTCTGATACCTTGGAACCACCCATGATTCCAACAAATGGTCTTGCCGGCTCCTCAAGCAGCGAAGAGAGAACCTCCGTCTCCTTTGCCAAAAGTCTTCCCGCGGCGGATTTCAGGTATCTTGGTGGACCGACAATCGAAGCATGTACACGATGAGCTGCGCCAAAAGCGTCATCCACATAGAGGTCGACTCCCTTGATTAGCTCCTTGACAAAACCTTCGTCGTTCTCTTCCTCGCCCTTGGAAAACCGTAGGTTCTCCATCACCTCTACCTCCGGCAGAAGTTCATGGAGTCTCTTGGCCATTGGGGCTATGGTGAGGTCCGGATCCCATTTGCCATGGGGCCGTCCAATGTGCGAACAAGCGATGACTTTCGCGCCTCGATCGACCAGCCATTTTAGTGTCGGAATCGACGAGCGAATTCGAAAATCGTCCACGATTTCGAACTCACCGTTCGGTTTCTTGGTCATAGGAACATTGAAGTCGCATCGCACCAAGACAGTCTTGCCCCTGACGTCTCCAAGATCCTCAAGCTGAGGAATATACATTCGCTACCTACTCATCTGACTCATCATTGAAATGCCTTGATCAGCATCTCCACTTCCGAACTCTAAAGTCCTGTCCCCAGCACAATCGCCAGATCGACAAGCCTGTTTGAATAGCCCCATTCGTTATCGTACCAACCAAATACTTTGACCAAAGTCGAACCATTCTCAAGGTCCATTGCCATTGTCATCAAAGAGTCGAAAGTGCAAGATGCAGGTGAACCAACAATATCGGACGAAACCAGTGGCGCCTCCGAATACTCCAATACTTTCGCCAACTTACCTGACTCAGCTGCCTGCCGAAACGCCAAATTGACGTCTGCAACCGTCACTGAACCGTTAACAATTACGCTCGCGTCGGTAATGGACCCATCCTGCACCGGAACTCTGAGTGAGGTGCCGTCCAAACTTCCCATGAGCCTTGGTAGTACGAGACCAGTCGCCTTTGCCGCCCCTGTAGAGGATGGTACGATGTTGACCGCTGCCGCCCTAGCTCTCCTCGGGTCTTTGTGAGCAAGATCTAGGAGGTTTTGATCATTTGTGTAGGCATGGACCGTGGTCATAAGACCCTTGCGAATTCCAAATGAGTCGTCCAAAACCTTCATCATAGGTACGAAACAGTTGGTTGTACAGGATGCGTTTGAAATTATCCTATGCTTCACTGGGTCGTAGGTGTCGTCATTGACACCAACAACGAACGTCTCGTCAACATTTGTAGCTGGCGCGGAAATAATAACCTTTTTCGCTCCGGCCTCAAGGTGTGCTTCGGCGGCCTTTCCATCGGTGAAAATGCCAGTCGATTCAATTACAATGTCGACTCCAAGCTCTTTCCACGGCAGCAACTTTGGATCGCGTTCCGCGAAGACACGCAGCAGGTCAGAACCAATCTGGATTCCCTCATCGGTCACCTTTACAGGAACTCCAAGTCGACCGTGAGTCGAATCGTAGGCAAGAAGATGCGCATTCGTGGCCACTGAGGTCAGATCGTTTACCGCAACGATCTCGATGTCTGCGCCGATAGCCATTACCGCTCTATAAAAGTTCCGTCCAATCCGTCCAAACCCGTTAACACCGACCTTCAGGGTCATATATCCTCCAACTTAACAGA
The DNA here is from genome assembly GCA_021777475.1 of Actinomycetes bacterium. GTDB lineage: Bacteria > Actinomycetota > Acidimicrobiia > Acidimicrobiales > Acidimicrobiaceae > SCQM01. The sequence goes on from JAJYDM010000006.1 coordinate 25,950, forward strand.
TCCATTCCTAATGCTGCTTACAAAGCCCCAAAACTCTCTCGCGTCTTAATCTCGCTAAAGCCTACATCAATTGTTCAAATTCCGATCATGTGCACAAAGACAACGCCGTCAATCAAAGGAACCATATCTTTGGAGCGCACGGGCCAGCAATTCAGGGTCGTGTAGACCACCAGTCTTGTCCGCTAAATGGCAAATGACAAGCTGACCCCCAAATGAGTCACACAACTCCTCAGCATCTCCAAGTTCCATGTATTCATTATCGGCTAAAATCACATCAGGCTCAAACCCGTGTCGCAGTAAGGCACGAATATGATCAGAAATGTCCAAGCCAACCGTCTCAAACTTCTGTTGTTTGAGATTTACAACATAGATTTTCTTCGCAGAACTCAGCCTTATCGACTCACTTATTGCCGGTATGCACAACACGGCAAGAACTGAGGTGAACAGAGAACCAGGTCCCACAACAATAGTATTTGCCCCGTCGATTGCCCGAATGACAGGTTCCGGGACATCAGGATTTGCCGGAACCGTGTAGACGGTGTCAATCCCTTCGGTTTGCATTACATTTACTTGACCCTCGACCCGACCAAGGCCAACCCTGGCACCGAGTGTGACCGGCCCCACAGAGGACGGATACAACGAACCCCTTACGCCAATAAGCTGCTGCGCCAACTGAATTGCCTCGCTGAAATCTCCTGTAACCTCTGTCAACCCAGCGATGATGAGGTTTCCAAGGCTATGCCCTGCGAGTTCGCCGCCAACAAAACGGTAATCGAAGACAGACGTCCAGATTGACTCGGTTTCAGCAAGCGCCACAAGGCACTTTCGGACATCGCCAGGGGGCTCCAGCCCGAATGCCTCCCTAATTCTTCCGCTTGAACCTCCGTCATCGGCAACCGAAACCACACCAATAGGACATCTGCCGCTCAAAACGAGCGCCCGAAGCGAGGAAGCGAGACCGTGCCCACCTCCAAGAGCCACCACCAACACCTCGTCTGCCGGCAAAGACATCATTACCTCGAAATATCCCTGTGACTGACTCTTGGCTCAAATCCTCGTTTTCGAAATACGGAAAGCAGCTCTTCAGCCATTACAACCGATCGGTGCTTCCCGCCGGTACACCCAATTGCAACGTTCAAATAGGACTTGCCCTCTCTCTCAAAGGCTGGCAAAAGAAATTCGAAGAGATCATCGAGCTTATTGAGGAATTCAATTGACTCGCTTTGCGAAAGAACAAAGTCTCTGACGGCCTTTTGCAGCCCAGTATGAGGCCTGAGTTCTGGAATCCAATGCGGATTAGCTAGGAATCGCACATCAAATATGAGGTCTACATCTCTTGGAATTCCATATTTGTATCCAAATGACACTACTGAAATTTTCATAATCGGATCAAGTTCGGCGGATTCGAAAAGGCCGACAATCTTGTCCCGCAATTCGTGTACATTCAGGTCCGAGGTGTCAATAACCACATCCGCACGGTCCTTTAGTGATGCAAGCATCACCCTTTCACGCCTGATGTCTTCCTCAAGGCCAGCTCCCCCCAAGGGGTGTCTCCGCCGCGTTCCCTCATAGCGCTGGATAAGTACTTCATCAGAAGAGTCCAAAAACAGTACTGTCACACGCGCGTCGGAGGAAATCAGGGCTTCCAACTCGGGCTCCAGTTCAGCGACGTAATCAGACCCTCCCCTGCCGATCACTAGTACCACCCTCTCCGTCTCTGATCCGGGCCGGTTTACCAACTCTGAGACTTTGGATATTAGGGCAGGTGGCATATTGTCGATCACAAACCAATTGAGGTCTTCAAACACTGCGGCGGCATTGGATCTACCCGCACCACTCATTCCAGCTACAATCACGAACTCACTCATCTGATCACCCCCACAATGAAAACAACGACACTTCGGAACAGCTGTGCCTAGCCTTAGAACTGGATCTTCTTAAGTCTCAAAAACAGTAACCTGGGAATTGATGCGGCATCATAATACTCCGGTGCCTTGTCCAAAAACCCCTTTGGCGGTGGAGGTTCCTCAATGTGGGTCAGAAATAAGGAATTATCGCAAAGTGTATTGAGATATGTATGCAGTGGGCGGTGAATGAACGGAATGTAGATGTCCTTTTCCACCTCCTCTACGCTGCGCTCTTCCTCCAAATACTTGCCTATTCGCCAGTACTGTTCACCGATTATGTGATCATCGATCCACCCGGAGTTGGGCGTTTGCAACAGTGGATGATTCAGAAAGAACAAGAAACAACCATTCTCTTGCAAGACCCTTGATACCTCCGAAATGGCACCTGTCAGATCGGCTATGTGCTCGAACACAAGGCAGGCTATCACTGTATCAAAGGAACCGTCCGCAAATGGCAAAGTAGCAGCCTCAGCTTTAAGATAGCTAATTCGTGGTGCCCTGTTCCTCGCTTCGAAGATTTGTTCCCAGGTTGGATCGATTCCGACCACGCTCTCGACCCCCGCGACTGTCAGGGCGAGTCTGGAAAGCTGACCCTCCCCGGTACCTATATCGAGAACTGAACGTGAACCCGCAAGCTGCTCGACGAGCAGTGGGATAATCTGTTCCTCGTACTCTGGATCAGCTCCTCTGGTAAAGCCGTCCTGCCACCACTTGGCATTGTTTTCCCACAACTCTGAGGCAATCTCGTCGAATTCGTCGTCTAGAGGTGAACTTTGATCTGGATCCATCATCTCAAAGGCTAAACGGCTTTCGCATCAATTTTGCGTATGACTGCTGTGAAGAGAGTCGAATAGGTTGTGTGAGACGACCTTTGGAAGCCATCCGAGGCCTTCCAGCTCCTCCAGCGAAACCTCCTTAAGCTTCCTGACACTTCCAAAGTGCTTGAGAAGTCTCTGTATCCTTGCAGGACCCAATCCCTCTACCGACTCCAATACCGATTCAGTCATCCTCTGACCACGCAGACTGCGATGGTACGAAATGGCAAATCGGTGAGCCTCGTCACGCAACTGCTGTAATAGATATAGTGCATCTGAACCCCGCGGAATCCGAATGGGATCTGATTTACCCGGTACAAATACCTCTTCAAACTGCTTGGCAAGGGAAATCAAAGCGATTTCACCTTTGTAACCCGATTCAATCAAGGCCTTTTCTGCCATAGACAGCTGACCCTTGCCACCGTCCACGACAACCAAAGAGGGCGGATAGGAAAATTTCCGTGCCACTCCAACATCCTCGGTGTCTTTATAACCTTTTACAAGGTGGCTAAAGCGCCTGCTCAACACCTCGTAAGTTGCTCCATAATCGTCATTATGCCCTACGTTAACCTTAAATCGCCGATAGTCGTGCTTCTTCAGAATGCCATCCTCCATCACCACCATGGAACCGACATAGTTGCTACCTTGAAGGTGGCTCATGTCATAGCATTCGATTCGCAAGAGGGCTACCGACATGTTGAGCGCGTCAGCTAGGGAGCGAAGGGCCTTTGCCCTTGCGCTGTAATCCGTCGCCCGCGACAACCGGTGTCTTCTAAATTCAACGGCGGCATTGTTCTCAACTGTCGCGAGCAATGAGCGCTTTTCTCCTCTTGAGGCGACTTTAATATGAACGGGCGCGCCCCTCAACCTTGTGATCCACTGCTCCAACACCTCTCTATCCGGCGGAAGAACTTGGACGATTACCTCCAAAGGAATATCCAGAGGGGTCTCGGAATAATACTGTTCCAGCACCTGGCCCACCAGCGATCCGGTGTCAAGGTCCTCTACCTTATCGATAATTAAACCCTTACGCCCCACCACACGACCCTTCCGGACAAAAAATACCTGTACAACGGCTTCAATTTCATCCTGATAGAGTCCGAACACGTCAGCGTTAAATGACTCGCCAGCAACCATCTGCTGCTTCTCGATCGCCTTTTCTATTAGATCCAACCTGTCCCGTAGCCGGGCAGCCTGTTCGAAGTTGAGTTCTGCGGCGGCTTGGGACATCTCTTCGCGGGTTCTTGCAACGAACTCTTTGACATCCCCTTTCAGGAATCGACCCATGTCCGAGACGATGGAACGGTAGCGTTCCGCCGACACCGCACCCACACAAGGCCCGCTGCACCTCTCGATATGAAAAAGCAGGCAAGGCCTTCCTAACCTTTGATGCTTCGTAAACTGGGAATCAGGACACGTTCGCACTGGAAACGTCCGGAGAATGAGGTCCAAGGTCTCCCGGATTGCTGCCTGATGAGGGTAAGGGCCGTAGTACCGAGCTCCTCTTTTACGCTGGCCTCTCATAATTCCCGCGCGAGGCCACGGATGATCGGTGGTGATCGCCAAGAAGGGATAGCTCTTGTCATCCCTCAACCTGACATTGAATCTTGGATGAAATCTCTGTATCAGATTGTGCTCAAGAATCAGAGCTTCCACCTCGTTTTTTACCACAATCCACTCGACGGATTCGGCCTCGCCCACCATTGCCGCGGTGCGGGGATGAAGGTTAGCAACCGGTTGGAAATAACTAGCCAACCGGTTGCGCAGTGAGCTCGCCTTGCCGACATAGATGACCCGGCCGTCGCGGTCCTTGAACTGGTAGGAACCGGGTTCGTTTGGTATTTGTGATGGGACAATCCGTTTTATCACCGAGATCTCCGTCAGGAGGCAGACCTTTGCGAGTCACTCTCCTCAAGGACCTTCTTCAAAAATATACCGGTATAGCTATTCGCTGAATGCGAAACAGCCTCCGGGGTGCCAGTTGCGACTATTAAGCCGCCCTTGTCGCCACCCTCCGGCCCCAAGTCGATGACGTAATCCGCCGTCTTTATTACATCAAGATTGTGCTCGATCACCAAGACCGAATTACCGGTTTCCACCAACTTCCCTAAAACCGTCAGAAGTTTACGTATATCTTCGAAATGAAGACCTGTCGTGGGCTCATCTAGAATGTACATCGTGTGTCCAGTTGGTCGTTTCGCAAGTTCCGAGGCAAGCTTGACGCGCTGAGCCTCACCGCCGGAGAGCGTCGGGGCAGGTTGACCTAAGCGCACATATCCAAGGCCAACCTCAACCAATGTGGACAAATATCGCAATATCGAATTTTGATTGGCGAAAAACCCAAGGGCCTCCTCTGCCGACATGTTTAGGACCTCGGAAATATTCTTTCCCTTGAATGTGACATCGAGAGTGTCCCTGTTGTAACGCGATCCTTTGCACTGCTCACACGGAACGTAGACATCTGGAAGAAAGTTCATTTCAATTTTTAGGGTTCCGTCGCCTGAACAGCCTTCACAACGGCCACCCTTGACATTAAAGGAGAACCGCCCAGGCTGATAGCCCCTTACCTTTGCCTCCTGAGTCTGGGCAAACAAACGCCTAATATGATCAAACACCCCGGTATACGTCGCAGCATTTGATCTGGGAGTTCGGCCAATCGGCGACTGGTCAATTGCCACCACCTTGTCCACCTTCTCCGCCCCCAGAATCTCGTCGTGCAGACCAGGGACCAACTTAGATCCATATACCGATTTCATAAGCGACTTCAAAACGATCTCGTTGACCAGTGAAGATTTCCCTGATCCAGACACGCCCGTCACAGCGACGAAAGCCCCTAGGGGAAGAGCAACATCGATCCCCTTGAGATTGTTCTGACGTGCGTTCTTTATTACAAGCTCACCTGAAACTAGCTCCCGTCTCTTTTTCGGGACCGGAATGAACTTTTTCCCACCCAAATAGGCCCCGCTTATGGAGCGCGGTTCATTAATGAGATCTTCAACCGTTCCGCAAGCAACTACTTCACCGCCATGTTCGCCAGCCCCTGGTCCAATGTCGATCACGTAGTCGGCAGCCCTGATTGTCTCCTCGTCGTGTTCCACCACAATGACGGTATTGTCCAGTCGTTTCAGCTTCCTGAGAGTCTCGATCAATCGGTGATTGTCCCGCTGATGCAAACCTATCGAAGGTTCGTCTAGCACATAGAGAACCCCGGTTAGCCCTGAACCTATCTGTGAAGCCAAACGAATTCTCTGCGCTTCACCTCCCGACAACGTCCCTGCGGCGCGTGCAAGCGTCAGGTAGTCCAATCCTACATCCAACAAGAAGTCCAGGCGGGCCAAAATCTCTCTCAGCACAGGTGCAGCGATAAGCTTATCCCGCTCCCCAAGGGCGAGCATGCCCAGAGATTCGCGGGTACCCCTTATTGACAACGAGCAGAGCTGATAGATATTGAGGTCCCCAATGGTCACGGCGAGAAATTCCGGTTTTAGTCTTGCGCCTTCACAGCTGTGACAAGGAGCTTGCCTCATGTAACCTTCAATGGCCTCCCTCTGATAGTCACTTTCGGCTTCGGCATGTCTCCTCTGAAGATACTGAACAACGCCCTCATAATTGAAATTGATTTTGCGACTTGAACCAAAACGGTTGGTATACCTCACCGTGATCGGACCGCCGGAATGCCCGTAAAGTATGAGCTTTTGCACCTCGTCGGAAAGATTCTTCCAGGGAACGTTCAACGAGAATCCATACTGCTCTGCCAGAGCAGCTAACAGATGCCTAAAGTAATTCGATCTGGCAGAGGCCCATGGTGCGATCGCGTCTTGGATTAGAGCAAGATTCACATTCGGAATAACAAGTTCGGGATCCACCTCGAACTTAGTCCCGAGTCCAAGACAACTCTGACAAGCACCAAATGGCGAGTTGAATGAAAAGTTCCTTGGCTCGAGCTCATCAAATGATATGCCGCAACGCACACACGCCAGATGCTCCGAAAAGCTTGCCACTTCGTCTTCAGCTCCCTCTCCTGACTTATGGATGAGGATATCAACTACACCCTCCGCAATTCCAAGAGCTGACTCTACCGAGTCGGTTAGTCTCCTCTCGATACCCTCCCGCCGGATCAGCCGATCGATGACTACTTCAATGGTGTGAGTTTCGTATCGACCGAGTTCGATCTGCTCCCTTGCGGACAACTCGTAATTCATACCGTCTATCCGGACTCTTGCATAACCCTTCCTAGAAAGATCATCCAAAAGGTTCTGATACTCCCCCTTGCGTCCTCTCACAACCGGCGCGAGGACGCTGAACCGCGTGCCCTCGGGAAGCTCCAAAACGATATCGACAATCTGAGACGGGCTCTGTCTTGCAACGGGATCACCGCAGTTCGGACAGTGTGGCTGACCGATCCTTGCGTAAAGGAGCCTCAAATAGTCGTAGATTTCGGTTATGGTACCGACAGTAGATCGGGGGTTGTGTGACGACGACTTCTGATCGATTGAGATCGCGGGCGAGAGCCCTTCGATGAAATCAACATCCGGTTTGTCCATCTGGCCCAAGAACTGCCTCGCATACGCCGACAGGGACTCCACGTAACGCCGTTGTCCCTCGGCAAAAATGGTATCGAAGGCTAAAGATGACTTTCCAGAGCCCGACAAACCCGTGATGACCACAAAACTGTTGCGCGGCATCTCAACCGAGATGTCTTTTAGATTGTGCTCCCGTGCCCCTTTTACGATCAATTTGTCTGACACAATACTTTTAGGCTACCCGTCATGCGAGAAAGATTTCCGCCAGAAAGATCCAGTTTCAGCCAACCTGATTGAAGAGTACACCTGGGTTCATGATGAGAGCCGGATCCAATGCCTTTTTCAAACCTCTCATCGATTCGATGTCCTGTGGTGAACGGGTCAAAGACAGGTCGCCAACTTTGGCTCTGCCTATGCCATGTTCGGCTGATATCGAGCCTCCGTATGAGGCCACCGTGGCAAAAATCTCATGATCAAGCTCCTCGTCAGATTCCTCGACATTGAGCAGATTGACATGCACATTTCCGTCGCCCAGATGGCCAAAAATTACTGAGCGCACGTTGGGGTATTCGAGCTCCAGCAGTTCCGAGACATACCTCACAAAACTGTCAACGCTTCCGATAGGAATTGCAACATCAAGCTTATGAGGTACTCCGAAGTGATTTATCGCCACAGTATGCTGTTCGCGCCAATACCAAAGTCCATCCGCTCTCGCATCGCTGGCCAGAGCGGCATCGAGAACATCTTCGTGGGACTCAAGGAAATCAGCAATGTCTTCCACCTCAACGTCGTCGCCTTCAAGTTCGATAAGCAGAGCGTATGGGGGTATTTCTCCCATAGGCCATGCCTTTGATCCAAGCCGCTGTACCAGTTCCAATCCACTCCTCGACATGAACTCAACTGCGTCAAGATTGCTGAACTCCCGTCTGGCATCGCCCATAATTCGAATCGCGCCGGATAGGGTATCCACCGCAATCAAAGCCACCGACCGATGGAGCGCTGCCGAAATCAGCTTCACCGCCACCGCGGTGATAACTCCCAATGTGCCTTCAGAGCCACAGAGAATCGATGACCAGTCATACCCGCTGTTGTCCTTGTGAAGCCCCTCCATCCTCGCGATTAACTGACCATTTCCCAGAACGGTTTCGATGCCCAACAACTGCTGTCGCGTACCGCCATACCGGATCAAGTGAATGCCCCCCGCATTGGTAGCCACCATGCCACCAACGGTTGCGCTCTCCCTGGATGCAATGTCCACAGCAAAACGGAGGCCCACCTCTCTTGCCTTTGAGTTCAATTCGTTAAGCGTCACTCCAGCGCTCAATTTGGCCACCCTAGCGTTTACATCGATATCGATTCCTTTGAGGAACTGAGTTGAAAGGACGATTCCTCCTCTGACTGGCGTCGCTCCGCCAACAAGCCCGGTGTTTCCCCCCTGGGTAATCATTGGTGTGTGTGATGAATTGGCGATCTCCACAGCCCGCTGAACCTGCCAGGAATTGACCGGCCTTAATACGCAAAGTGCCTCACCTTTAAATCGGCCAGTCCAATCGGTAAGATATCCCGAAGTTATATCCGGGTCCGTGACAACCGAACCGACGCCAAAACTTCTTCGAAGCGCCTCGACTACGTCAGCCACACTCCCACTCTCCTCTCCTCCACCCATTCCGATCGAGACTCGGCTTGGAGACTAAATGCGACATCTGATATTGGCACGCCCCACTGGATCCGCCGTGACGGCTAGGCAAACCGAAGTTGGGACCTACGAATGACTCTAGAGCAAGACAGGAAGCCACCATCGCCAAAACAATTCTCCATTTCAAAGGAAAGTCCACAAACGAGGCGTAAACTTCCAATGACTTGGGGTTGGCTTCGAAGGGTAACCGGAGCAGGCTTCCGCCTTTTGACCTTTTAGCTCAACTGTCTCCGAAGCAACGCCTTATCAATCTTTCCGACATTGGTTGTTGGCAGCGAATCCACGATCTCAATCTGGTCGGGATACTTGTACTTAGCCACGCCGAAATCCTCCATTGCTTTTCGAACTTCCTCTAGCGTTAAGCCCGCCATGCCCTCCCGCATTACCACTACAACACAGTTGCGTTCCCCAAACCTGTCGTCAGGAAGGGCGATTGCCGCCACTTGGGCCACGGATTCAAGCCTGTAAAGCAGATTCTCAATTTCCTCGGCGCTGATCTTCTCTCCCGCCCTATTTATTAGATCCTTCGTTCGTCCTTCTACCACCAAATTCCCGCTTGGATGCCATCTGACAACATCACCAGTTCGGTACCATCCATCATTGGTGAATGACCTTGCATTATGTTCAGGAGCCTTGAAATAACCCCTCAGCGTATACGGTCCCCGAGTTAGCAACTGGCCCATCTCGCCATCTGCCACAGGGACATCGAATTCATCCACAATAAGAATCTCGTCCGCCGGACTCATAGGTCTGCCCTGCGTCTCGCAGATGACATCTTCTTGGTCATCAAAGCTTGTGTAGTTCAGCAAGCCCTCAGCCATTCCAAACACCTGCTGCAAAGAGCAGCCTAGGGTCGGGCGCACCTTCGCGGCCAGCTCGGGAGCCATACGTGCGCCACCCACTTGGATCACTTTCAGGCTGGACAAATCTCGGCCAGGATTCTGAACTTTCGCGTCAAGCCACCGCTGGGCAACGGCAGGCACTGCCGCGGCAACTGTCACTCTTTCCATTTCAATCAGCTTTAAACAGCCGTCCGGCTCCGGGCTCTTGGCCATGACCACACGCCCCCCGGAATACAGCGTTCCTAGTAACCCGGGACAGGCCAATGGAAAGTTGTGCGAGGCCGGCAAAGCAACTAAATAAACAGTGCTGGAATCAAAGTTGCATATGTTACTGCTCTGGCGAAAGTTGTAGCCATAATCGTCGTGCGATCTTGGAATAAGCTTCGGCAGACCCGTTGTGCCACCTGACAGGAGGAAAACCGCGACAGAATCGGAGGATGGTTCCCCGTCATCCAACATTTGGCGAGCAACCTCTTCATTGGCGGCCGGATGTATGAGTGAACGCAAATCGATTGATCCGTCAGCGATGCAGTCGCCCACAACGAAAACATCTTGAATCGAGGGGCACTTCTCGGCCACCTGCCATGCCATCGACTGATGGTCAAATCCCTTGATCTCGTCCGGTACTGCCACGGCTTTGGCTCCGGAATGATCAACAAAGTATGTGATCTCGTTCGATCTGTGGCCTGGCAATGCCATGATTGGAATCACCCCGATCCGTGCACAGGCAAATAGCAGAACTATGAACTCCCAGCAGTTTGGAAGCTGGACAACCATGCAATCATTTTGCCTAAAACCTCGCCTGGACAGTTCCAGCGCAAGGCCATCCGACAGAATCGCGAGCTCACGATATGAAAGGTGAATATCACCATCCGTCACGGCCTCATTGTCCTTGAAACGATCGGCGGCTTCCCACAAGTATTGGCCCAATGTCTTGCCATTCCAGTACCCAAACTCGCGGTACCGTTTGACCAGCTCTTCAGGCCATGACACCAATCCCTCTGCAATGCCCATATTGATCGACTACCTCCCAGAACAACTAAACATCAATTCGGCGGCACAGACAAAATCGACCTGCTCTAGAACCATCTTCTCCAAAAGAGAATGAGACCGTTCCACTCCGTCGACAGGGTCCTAAGGCAAATGATGTCGCCAAAAAGCACGTCGATCAGTACCTTGTCCAAAAAGATCCCGCGTCGACTTACCGTACAGAAGTCGGCGTGTGCGAACAACGCTTTGTTTCAAGTGAAACTCAGGAAATACTTGCGCTTTCGGCCTGGCCATTGCCGCAAAAGACACAGTTTGAAACTTGCGACCGGATGCAAATTAAGAGAACCTCAAACAAGGTATCCCCAGTTTGAGAGAGGGACGGCACCTAATACACACACCTCACGATAGAAGTGCCGTCATCTTTGAGCCACCATGTCAGAAATATTATGAGAATTCAAAGTCTCAATTGATTGTCAATGTCCTCTGCTCCGGCAGCATCCAACCCCAACGGTTAATGTCTGACGAAACACGGCTAAACATGAAAGGTGCAGGTGTCAACCACAATTAAGACTTTCCGGGTTTTGAATGTGACGGTGGCGCATTTGCAACCAACCCCGTGCCTTGGGCCTGATACGGGAGACGCATTGATACAAAGGCGAGCCAACAACGTCACTATCTTGGTCAACGCCGGCCTTGCATGACCACCCGATTGAACTACGAAAGCCCTGTGAACGCTAACATCTGGCAATTTTGGACGCCTCGCCATAAAGCAAAGTCAGGTCTGCAAAAATACGATCGTCAATTGACTCATCCAAATAAATATCAACATGGCCATGACTTAGACCGGCACATTCTCCGGCAAATTTGATACAGTCCAACAATACTGAATGAGTATACGTTTGGTCCAAGTCAAGAAAATCGTGGAAAGACCTCACACAACTAAACCGACCTCGGACGACCAAATAAGCTACAGAAGACTCTCCAACTCCCTGAGTCTCTCACGTAAAACCGGTCCGAATTCATCTGGGACACGCACGAGCTTCGTTCTGGCGGACTTTCCCACGACTAACGACAATTGCGATGAACTTGCCGTCAGCCACTTAGCAAGCACTTCGAGTGCCGCAGAGTTGGCCTTGCCTCCTTCCGGCGGGCTGGTTACCAGAACAGTAAGTTTTCCGCTTCGCAGCAAAACCGCGTTCTTCGATGATCTGGGCAACACCTTTATTTGTATTACCACATTCTCACCTCCGGCGAAACACCGACCATGTGCCAGGCCCGGCTTCGGAGGAAACCCCCACGAACTCCCTACCGATAGCTGCAAGAACATCCTCTGGAGGGAGGTATATAGGTGTCTGGCTGCCACTTGTACTGACCCACACCAGGTATCCGTCCTTGCTCAAAATCCGGTCCACCTCTTTTGGAAATAGCAGTGTATTTATACAAAACAGACCGTCCACACTTCCCGATTCCAGGGGCAGATTCGACCCGTCTCCACGAACGCGAAACCCGTCTGGGGAAGAAGACCTGAAAAGCATTTCAAAGCTGATATCGACGCACAGAAGCGAATCAAAGTACTTTGAAAGCAGACTGGAATAGGCACCAGTACCACAGCCCAGTTCTACTCCCAAACCACCCGGTACTATTCCGCCGCGCTCCAGTGCATCTGTTAGAGGCAATACTCGTGAGTCGAAATCCTTATCCTTCCAAGTTTCGGCCATCTCGTCAAAGAGCTTCACGACCTTTGCCGCCCGCTCGGGAGTCCATCCGCTAGATTCAAACGCAACCTGCTGAGTCACCTTACGCATCGGATGTTCCGCGTTTACGCTTCCATCTTTAACCTCGCCCTCGTCAAGACGATCGAGATATGTTATCTCAATATTCACTTGTCCCCCTTGTCAACTCCCAGAAAGCCCACTAGCCGTGGGCGTCCTTCAGTTGATTCTCCAAATCCCTTATCTCATCTCTGATTCGGGCAGCATATTCGAACCTTAGGTCTGCAGAGGCTTTATACATCTCCTCCTCAAGAGTCTGAATCAATGAAACTAGCTCATCAAGACCAAGCCCCGATACGTCCAACCTGCGATCCCTTTTTGTGGACCTCGTTAAGCCGTTTGGCAGGACTGATTTTCCGTCGGGCCTCAACTGATCAAGAATATCCGAAACGGCCTTTCTGATCGTCTGAGGAGATATGCCATGCTCGAGATTGTAGGCCTCCTGAATGCCTCTACGTCTCTCCGTCTCCGAGATCGCCCTTTGCATCGACTTCGTCACATTATCCGCGTAAAGAATAACGAAACCGCCAACATTCCTTGCAGCCCTGCCGATCGTCTGAATCAATGAAGTTTCCGACCTCAAGAAACCTTCCTTGTCGGCATCGAGTATCGCGACAAGCGATACCTCCGGCAAATCCAATCCTTCGCGCAGGAGATTGATCCCAACAAGCACGTCAAACTCGCCGAGCCGCAAATCCCGAAGAATTTCGATCCGTTCAAGAGTCTCGATGTTCGAGTGAAGGTACCTCACGCGCAGGCCAAGCTCCACCAGGTAGTCCGTGAGATCCTCAGACATTTTCTTGGTCAGCGTGGTTATGAGCACACGCTCCCCGGCAGAAACCCGATCGTTAATCTCCGAAATCAAATCGTCGATCTGACCTTTGGTCGGCCTCACCTGCACCTTGGGATCGATGAGACCAGTAGGCCGAATGATCTGCTCCACTACCTGCGATGACTGTGAAATCTCGTATGGAGATGGAGTGGCCGACATAAAAACCGCCTGGTGGATCTTATCGTAGAACTCCTCAAACCTTAGGGGCCTGTTATCGAGAGCGGACGGAAGCCTGAACCCGTGCTCGACCAATGTCTCCTTTCGGGATCGGTCCCCTGAATACTGACCATGTATCTGCGGCAAAGCCACGTGGGATTCGTCGATCACCAGGAGGTAGTCCTTGGGAAAATAGTCGAGAAGCGTATAGGGAGGTTCACCCTGTTTACGGCCGTCAAGATGCCTCGAATAATTCTCGATTCCATGACAAAACCCGACTTCGGCCAACATCTCGAGATCAAACTGGGTCCGCATGCTCAGCCTTTGGGCCTCGAGGATTCTTCCACTACCCTCCAGTTCTTTAAGTCGGATCCTCAGCTCTTCGCGAATCGATTTTATAGCCGTTTTGATCGTCTCATCGCTGGCAACATAATGAGTCGCGGGGAAAATCGAAAGCTCCTCCAGCTCACCAAACTGCTCACCGGTAAGAGTGTCGACCTTTACGATCCGCTCTATCTCATCACCGAACATTTCAATGCGGAAAGCCATCTCCTCGTATGACGGATGAATCTCGAGCGTGTCGCCGCGAACCCTGAACTTTCCTCGCACGAGGTTCATGTCATTTCGCTCGTATTGCATATCGACCAGCTTCCGCAGAACGTCGCGCAAATTGTAGCTTGTACCTACCCGAAAAAATTGAAGCTTGTCCATATACTCCAGTGGAGATCCCAAACCGTATATGCAAGAGACGGAGGCTACGACAATCACGTCACGCCGCGTTAAAAGCGCTGACGTGGCCGAATGCCGAAGGCGGTCGATCTCGTCGTTCACGGTAGCGTCCTTCTCGATGAAGGTGTCGGAACTCGGAATATAAGCCTCAGGCTGGTAGTAGTCGTAATATGAGACAAAGTACTCAACTCTGTTGTTCGGAAAGAAATCCCGAAACTCCGAAGCCAATTGCGCAGCCAAAGACTTGTTCGGCGCAATTACGAGCGTTGGCCTCTGGATAGCCTCGATCGTCCAGGCGATCGTAGCACTCTTGCCGGAGCCCGTAATGCCCAGCAGGGTCTGAAACCTGCTGCCTTTCCGGATACCCTCGGACAGTTTGGCAATTGCCTGGGGCTGGTCTCCGGACGGCTGATACGGGGCAATTACTTCGAACCTACTCACACAACCACTTTAAAGCCAACGGTCAAAACATCGCCTTCAATTGGTCCCATAATTGGGTTACCTGGCTATCCAGCGCCTCCGAGCTTGAAGAGTTGTCGATCACAAAGTCAGCTCGGGACAACCTGGTATCCCGGGTGGCCTGCCTCTCAATGCGTTCCCGCACTTCACCCTCCGTCATACCCCGTGACGCAACCACCCTCTGGATAGCAACTTCTTCCGGAAGATCCACCACAATGACTTTGCTAAAACCGTACCGCTGAATAGCGTTGGTTTCAAAGAGCAGAGGAATCACAACAATTATCGGAGTGTTTCCTTTGCCCATACATAACACGACTCTCTTTTTGATCTCCTCTTCGATAAGAGGATGGAGTATGCCGTTAAGATCATTTAGCGCAGCCGGGTCCGAAAACACAGTGCCAGCAAGTTTCGCCCTGTCCAAAGAGCCATCACTTGCCAGCACCGCGTCACCAAAACGGTCCACGACCATGTCCAAACCCTTAGTGCCGGGTATAACCACGTCACGAGCAACCATATCGGAGTCAATTACGCAGGCACCCAGCTCTGCCAATTTGGCGGATACCGTACTCTTGCCAGATCCAATGCCACCAGTCAGAGCGATGAGCGGGAAGGAAACGGTCTTACTCATCTCCCGATTCGGATGACTCGCTATCAGGAGCTTCAGCACCTTCAGCTTCCGCCGAATCCTCCGCCTCGTCCTCAGGCCGGACCTGAGCTGCCGGGACTTCCAACCCGTGCTCGGCAACGTACTCTGCCCAAGCAGCCTGGGCTTCGGTCTCGGGAGTGAAGTCCAAAGAATAATCGATTTGGCCGATGTAGTTTCCCTCTTCATCGTAAGCGTGCTCACCAAAGGCTTCACGATACTCTGCAGCGACCTCGCCGCCTTCAGCTGCCTGCTTGATTGACAGGGAAATCCGCCTTCTCTGGAGGTCTATATCGATGATCTTGACCCACAGCTCCTCGCCCGGTTGAACAACCTGCTCCGGAAGGTCAACATGGTGGGCAGCCATCTCCGAAATGTGGACAAGCCCCTCGATTCCCTCACCTACCTGTATGAATGCACCAAACGGCACAAGCTTGGTGACTCTTCCGTAGACAAGCTCACCAACCTTGTGAGCATTGGCAAACTCCTGCCATGGGTCACTCTGGGTGGCCTTGAGGGAGAGCGATATCCGCTCCTTGTCAAGATCGACGTCCAGAACCAGGACTTGAATCTCGTCGCCAACCTGAACAACAGATGAGGGGTGATCCACATGCTTCCAAGAAAGCTCCGAAACGTGTACTAGACCGTCCATGCCGCCAAGATCCACGAATACACCGAAGTTCACAACCGACGAAACGACTCCACGGCGCACCTCTCCAGGCTTGAGGTTTTCGAGGAACTCCTCACGCTGTTCCTTCTGAGTCTCCTCCAACCATGATCTGCGTGAAAGAACTACGTTATTACGGTTCTTATCCAGTTCAATGATCTTCGCCTCAACCATCTTTCCAACGTACGGCTGAAGATCCCTGACTCTGCGAAGCTCGACCAGGGAGGCCGGAAGGAATCCACGAAGACCTATGTCGACGATAAGACCACCCTTCACCACTTCAATCACAGGCCCCTTGACAACCCCGTTGGCATTCTTGATTGCCTCAATCGTTCCCCAGGCGCGCTCGTACTGCGCCCTCTTCTTCGAAAGAATGAGACGACCCTCTTTGTCTTCCTTTTGGAGTACCAGCGCCTCAATTTCTTCGCCTAGCTGAACGACTTCAAATGGATCTATATCGTGGCGGATTGACAGCTCCCGTGCGGGTATGACCCCCTCGGATTTAAAACCAATGTCCAAAAGCACTTCGTCCTTATCAACTTTCACCACCTTGCCGAAAACAAGATCGCCATCTTCGAATTCGACGATTGTGCCAGCAATCGCTTCGTCCAGCGAAGCGTCTCCGAGGTCATCAAACACAATGACTCGTGGTGTGTACTCCCCTTCCAGGATCGCCTCGC
Source organism: Actinomycetes bacterium (assembly GCA_021777475.1). Classification (GTDB taxonomy): domain Bacteria; phylum Actinomycetota; class Acidimicrobiia; order Acidimicrobiales; family Acidimicrobiaceae; genus SCQM01. The sequence goes on from JAJYDM010000006.1 coordinate 42,661, forward strand.
CCGCCGAGGAAATTCCATCGTTATCAGGGGTGTTAGTAGTATCGGACATTTAGTTAGGTCGCTTTCTTTTCTTACAATCTTGCCTGGGCCCAAACTGAAGCTCAAGTTCTTGCCAGATCAGCCAACAATTTAGGCCAATTCTAACAACGTAGATTTCAAATACACTAGCGACAATTATTCCCACTTGATGCAACAATCCAAGATGATTTGCCCGGGCGGGCCATGAATTCGGCTATTTTGCGTCTGCCCAGCTAGTTCCGCTGTAAACATTCACCTCAAGAGGTACCGACAGCTCCACGGCACCTTCGAGAACCCGCTTCACCAAGCCCTCAATTTCGTTGACCTCATTTAAGCCGCACTCCACTAAAACCTCATCGTGAACCTGCAAAACAATGTCGCCGTCGAACGATGCGAGCTCCTTGTCGAGTTTTACCAACGCGATTTTAAAGATATCCGCCGCCAATCCCTGAATTCCGGCGTTCATTGCTTGACGCTCTGCCGCCTCCCTAAGGCGAAAGTTGTGCGATGACAGCTCCGGCAATGGTCTGATACGTCCGAACTCAGTTGTCGTAAACCCGTCCTTCCTGGCCTTATCGATCGTCTGCCTCATGTAACTGCTCACCTTGGGAAAAGCTGCGAAAAAGGCCTTTAGAATCTCATCCGCCTCAGGAACCGATATGCCAAGCCGCTGAGATAGCCCATAAGCCTCCATTCCGTAAGCGAGACCGTAGGCTACCATCTTCGCCTTATTCCGCTGCGACGTGGTCACCTCGGCCAACGGCACGCCAAAGGTATAGCTGGCGGTCTGTCGGTGAATATCAATGCCGTGGGCAAAGGCCTCTACCAAACCTGGGTCCCTGGAAAGGTGCGCGATCACCCTCAACTCTATCTGGGAGTAATCGGCAATAACCAGTCTTCTTCCTTCCGGGGCGATGAAGGCGTTGCGAAATCTCCTACCATCCTCTGTTCTGATGGGAATGTTGTGCAGGTTCGGATGGTCCGATGAAAGCCGCCCGGTTCTGGCCACTGTCTGCGAAAAACTGGCATGGATTCGCCCGTCGATCGCTATCTCTGCTATCAGCCCCTCTCCGTAGGTTGAACGCAGCTTCTCGACCTCTCGGTATCTCATTATCTTCTCCACAATCGGGTGCAATCCCATGAGACGCTCCAGACTCCTCGCATCAGTTGAGTAACCAGTTTTGGTCCGCTTTAGAGGAGGAAGGGCAAGCTTCTCGAACAAGATCTTTCCAAGTTGCTGAGTGGAATTCACGTTGAATGGCTGTCCCGCTATCTCTTGGATCTCTTGCTGAAGGTCAAATGCCTCCGTAGCAAATTCACGTTGCAGCCGCGACAAATACCCTTTATCAACCAAGATTCCCAGTGCTTCCATTTTGGCCAGAACGGTGATCAGTGGCCTCTCGACGTTTGCATAAAGTTCATCTAGGGACCGATGAGCCAGCTCCTCACCGATTTTGGAGACAGTCTGTACGCCCGCGTCGACCCTACCAGCCAGGATCGCTTCCTCTCGATCCTGCTCGAAACCGAGCGATAGCCCGCCATTCGCCGACTCGAAACCAAATCCACCATATGAGCCGCCCAACCATTCTGCGGCAAGGGAGTCCAGGTCGTATCCTGACGCGGATGGATCCAGAAGATAGCCCGCAACAGCCCCGTCAATTCCAACTGTAAATAGATTACGAAACGCTGAGTACAGATACCTCAGCACCTCCTTCAGACCCACTCCATCCACCGAGGAACACCGCTGCGAAATCGATTCGAATATCAGCTTGGCTGCCCCTGGTGCAGACATGACGGCAGGCGGTACTACTAAAATCGTTGAGCCGCTAAATACACCGCTTTCCGCCAATGCCAAAGAGGCCGGCTCTGAACGCCCGGGAACGCCGATCCAGAGGACTTCCAGATACACCGCCCGATTTTCATTCGGCCGTGACTCTACAAACGCAACCGCCTCAATCGGACTCGTCACAGTGGTCACCGAACGCTCGTGATCACTTTCATGGACTGGTTCGCTAGCATTTGCAATGCGCGAACCAAAAATCGCCAGCGTACGATCCCAAGTCTTGCGCAACTCCAGAAACCGGAACAACTCCTCTGTCGGCTTGGGATTCCAGGGACCCAACTCCAGGTCGTCCAGGGTAATCTCCAACGGGACATTCCGGACGAGCGGAGTCAACTTGGCATTGAGCGCCAACTGGTCACGATGATCGGCGAGAGCTGAACTCAATTTTGGGGGTAATGAGTTGAGGTGCTTCAAGACCTCTTCAAGCGAACCAAACTCATTTATCAGCTTTGCCGCTGTCTTCTCTCCAACTCCAGGGACTCCAGGAATGTTGTCGGAAGGGTCTCCGCGCAAAGCGGCAAACTCGGGATACAACTCCGGCCGGACCCCCATCCTCCTCTCTACACCATCCTCGTCCAGCAACTCGTAGTCGCTTACCCCGCGGCGATTATAAAGAACCTTCACATACGGGTCCGACACCAGTTGAAAGCTGTCACGGTCGCCAGTCACCACGATTGTCGGCAGACGTTTCGCCTTTGCGATCTCAGCAATAGTGGCAATAACGTCATCTGCTTCGAACCCGACTGCCTCGATAATGGGAATTCCCAGACTCTCAACCACGTGCCCAATTAGCGACAGCTGGGGTTGTAACGACTCCGGTGTCTTTTTCCTGGTCCCTTTGTATTCTGGGGACAATTTGTCCCTGAAAGTGGGATCGGGGTGATCGAATGCGACCGCGATGTGCGTCGGCTGATGATCCTTTACCAGATTTAAAAGCATCGTTGTAAACCCATGAATTGCGTTAGTGTACTGACCAGAGGAGGTAATCAATGATTCCGGTAGTGCAAAGAATGCCCGGAATGCAAGAGAGAAACCATCCAAAACCAAAAGCTTCGCCACGCCTGCCATGTTACGCGCTTGAAATCCTTAACGAGACGCCGTAGAAAAATCCGAAATTGACGGCATCCAAGCGGGTTTCCCAAGCCCGGACCGCTCATAATGAAACCGGGAAGTCGCTACTTCTTCGGGCTCAGCTCGCCGGATATTATCTTCTGAGCAACCTCAGCCATCGCAATTCTCGAGTCCATAGCGGTTTTTTGGATATATCCAAACGCGTCTGGCTCACTCATGTAATAAGTATCCATGAGAATCCCTTTTGCCCGATCCAACAGTTTTCTGGCCTCAAGCTGTTTCGTAGCGCGTTCCGCCTTGTCTGTCAGATTGGCGACCTCTAGCTCCAAAGCAACTTTCTCTTCAAATCTCGCACGAGCAAGTTCGATAGCCGGCACAAGATCCAAGGCTTGGAACGGCTTGACGAGATACGCCAGCACGCCAGCATCCCGAGCCTGTTCGACGAAGCTTCTCTGCGAGAACGCAGTCAGGATCACGACCGGACATATATTCTCCTGAGAAAGCTCCGCAGCCACCTCGATACCATCCTTGCCAGGCATTTTGATATCCAGGATTGCCAAATCCGGTCGCAGAGTACGGACCATTTCGATGGCTTCTTCTCCGTGGCTAGCCGCACCCACGACCTCATACCCCTCTTCCTCAAGAATCTCTTTAAGGTCGAGTCTGATAATGGCCTCGTCTTCAGCTATCACCACTCGTAGCGCCACAACAATCCTCCTAAACTTCTGGCCTGAAGCAAGTTAACGCCGTAATTCTCAATTTGAATAATCCAAAATGTGTCCAGGGGACCATCGACTTTGAAATGTGTAGCTTATGCTGAAACAGTATAGAAAACCTCCCTGTCATCCGGCATCGAAACTAAGACCAGGTAAAATCGAGAAGAAATGTTCATTAGACAGCTTCCACTTTGGATTGCGGAAACAAACTGCTGGATCATTTCCAGGTCAAAGACAGACTCCGAATGCGTTCTAGTGGACGCACCCCCTTCTCCCGAGGAAATTTTGACCGTATTAACCTCAAATGGGCTGAAGCCTGTGGCGATACTTGCCACACACGGACATATTGACCACGTTGGAGGTGTGGCCACCCTCACTCGAGCCGGGATAACCGAGGACCAGGTGTCAGGACTTCCCGTCTACATCAACAACGGAGATATCCACATGCTCTTGGACCCAGTGGGGACTTCAGGCGTGCTCGGAGAGGAGCTCCTACGGTCCGGCATCGACGTGAGACCCCCTGAACTCATCTACAATCTCGATGATGGCGACACTTTCAGCGGTTCCGGCCTCATATTCAACACTCTTCTCACACCTGGACACACCGAGGGGTCCATTTGTCTCATGGTCAACGATTCCGAAACCTCCGAAAAGCTGCTCTTTTCTGGAGACCATCTATTTAAAGGATCAATTGGGAGAACCGATCTTCCCGGAGGCTCATACGAAAAGCTCGTTGATTCAATGCGATCCAAAATTCTTCCTCTTGACGACGCGATCATAGTACTGCCAGGACATGGTGGAGTAACAACCATTGGCGAGGAACGCCAGACAAATCCCTTTCTCCTGCAGATGTAGCAACTGCTGCCGGATCGGCAGGATTAATAAGTCACACCAAAAGTGATGGCTGGATCCGAGCCTGATTTCAACCCAATCCTAACTTCGGCACGTCTGCATCAAAGGGTTAACCCCCTCCCCGAAGAAGAGGACTCCCGAGTCAGATCGGTGCCTCATGCCACCACGGGGTTCAGAAGTTGACACCTCATCGGCCCTCATGCGGGTAATCGCCTGCTTCACGCGTTGCGTCCCTCTACAGCGCTCGACCGCAAGTCTTATGGGGAATAGGTTCTGAGGAACATTTACATCGGCGCCATGTCGATAATCACCTGAGGCCAAGGCAAATACTGCCTGGCTCTATGGCGATGAAGGTGTAGTCCTCACAAGCGCAGTGGTGGTTTTTTGCGTCTAGTCCTTTCTTCTGATTAGCTCTTTTGCCAAATGCTTGGCGACCTGGAACTTGGTTCTCACCGCGTGGTCGGAACCTTTCATCTGCACACGGAGCCGTCAACGTAAACCTCACTACCCCTGTGCCTTTGCGCGGCTCGCCAGCTCTGGCATTTGAAGGCAAGCGCTATCCGAAGTCGTGACGGTAGCGACTATTCCCATCTCCAAGGCGACTTCAACTCCAATCGCCTCTTTTTGCGATAGTGGTTCGAAGAGGCTCAATTCCCACCTTTCGAAACGATCCAGGGTTACTCAGCCTGAGCCAGAAACTTCGATCAATCGCCAGCGGCGGCT
>JAJYDM010000075.1 GCA_021777475.1 Actinomycetes bacterium
CATTCCGGATCTGGTAGCCAAGGCCCGTCCAAATGCCAACATGTCTGGACGGTAGGCAATACCTTTAGGTTAGCAACTTAGAGTTGCTCAAAAAATCACTTCTATATGCTCAGGCCCAACCTGAACGGTTTAGCCTGAGCATATAAAGACTTTCACATTGTAGAAATCACCACCAGAAATTGACTAGCCCAATCACCGCAATTCGAGATTGGAATGAGGCAGCCAATGTGGCAGCAGGACTTGACATTTAATACCATCGAACGTGAAATGACCGAGCTCTTCGCTCTTGTCGGAGATGGATTTGTCGGTGCTACGGATGCCTTATTGTCAGGTGACCAGGCTGCTGCGAAGACCTTAATAGAAAGAGACCGGCTGATAGACGCGCTATATAGACAGCTACTTGGAACAGCTCAGGCAATGCTCAAGGAACAAACGCTGGCACCGGAAGACATTAACTACCTCATCACAGTCCTCCGCTTAATTCCAGAACTCGAGCGCAGCGGTGACCTCGCCGAACACATCGCACAAAGGGCACTACTCGGCGTTAGCCATGAGATGACCCCCAGGAGTCGCGGAATTGTCCAGGAGATGAGCGATGTCGGAACACAGATGTGGCGGCTTGCCACGGACGCATTCTGCGACAAAAACAATGAGCTGGCCAGCACCCTGGACAGCCTGGACGATGAACTTGATGACCTTCACCTTTCGCTAATAGCTGAAATCGTCACCGGTACAATGCCGATAGCCGTGGTAATTGAAATGGCCATGCTTGCACGCTTTTATGAAAGATTTGGAGATCATGCAGTTAACATCGCAAGGGCATGTGCACAGTTCTCACAGCATTGACCCTTTAGTGGCTGTCGTTTGGAAAGGCGTGAAATCATCTAAGTGGCCAGGGAAGCGCCCTTTCCGTTCAAGCACCACCGATAGTCCTTGCCCATCTGGGAATACTTTCCTCTGGCGGGCCGAGTTGTTTCGGCAGATCTTTATATTTGCATAAGACAACTTTTTGGAATTAACGACTCCCACATGTCTCAAGGAGCGCTCGACTATCTCAATGACCTCGGACGATCGCTCTATGCTCAAATAATCGTGTCACACAATCTGCAAACTTTTTTGAGCGCCCGACACAGAGATCATTCCGCTGGATTTCAAAGAGCCACGATAGTCCCGTCATTTAAACAACAAATTGTGCTGCCATCTCGGTAAATCCGGTCTGAGATCAAACAAGATCATCGTGGACGACAACCCCACAGCATCACTCATCACAATTGCCAAGCAAGAGCGGGCAAATCTGGCTGTGGTTGGTCCAAGACATCACGCCTTCGACACCTACTTGCGCCTGACCAGCAACAAATTAATAGAACATTCACCCATTCCGGATGTGGTTGTTATTGCAAAATCTAGCTAATATCCAAACAGATGGAACCATACATCATGTGGTGCTTGCGCCGGTCCCGTCCCCTGACTAAGTTGATCAGGGATACGTCCAGTAAGGAGCTGAATTATGCAGGTTAGAGAATTCAATAAGATCGTTGTTGGAGTCGACGGATCAGCAAGTTCAAACGCCGCATTGGATTGGGCGGCCCAAGAGGCCGAAATTCGCGGATCTGCACTTGAACTTATTCACGCCTGGAACTACCCAAACCTCGGTTACGGAGGATATGTAGCGGTGCTGGAGGATTTCGAAAAGGATGCAAGCACATTACTCGACGAAGTTGTCACTGCCACTAAAGAGTCTCATCCAAACCTCAAGTTGGTAACTTCGCTTCTACAGGGTCCAACAGCCCAGACCATCATGGAAAGGGCCAAGGAAGCGGACATGGTCGTTGTTGGTTCCCGAGGTCGAGGCGGCTTTTCGGGCTTGCTCCTGGGATCCGTTGGACAACAACTGGTGCATCACTGCCCGGTTCCCGTTGTGATAATTCATCTGCACGAATAATCTGCACAGTAATTTTTTATACTGCGGCAGGCTTATGGACTCCAAGCATTAAGACTGATATCGACCTTAAATTCAGCGCAGACTGATTCCGTGGACTCGATCACGTTTGAGAGTAGTGGCATCGTCAAAAACAACAGGAAGTAAATATGGATCTAGGCCTAACAGGTAAAAGAGCACTGGTAACCGGTGCGTCAACAGGATTGGGTTTTGGTGTAGCCAAGTCCCTCGTCGACGAGGGAGCAAAGGTAGTGATCGCCTCCCGGTCGGAGGAGAAACTGCGCCGGGCAATGGCCATACTTGGTCCTCAAGCAGACTTTCTTATTGCTGACCTGTCAGATCCCGATAATGCCAAGGACCTGGTAGAACAGGCCGCCGCTAAGCTAAATGGTTTGGACATCCTGATCTGCAATGCAGGTGGACCACGGGCCGGCGGATTCTTCGACATGCAAATTGACGATTACCGCAAGTCAATCGACACCAATATGCTCTCCTCAATAGAACTCTCAATGGCGGCGGTTCCATTGATGGAACATTCAGGATGGGGGCGGATTATTGCGATTACATCGCTTTGGGTGAGACAGCCTTCCCCCAATCTGATCCTGTCCAATACAGCCAGAACCGGGCTTACTGCATTCTTTAAAACAATGGCCGCCGCCATTGCCTCCAAAAACATAACCGCCAACACAATCCAGCCCGGATTCCACCAAACCGACCGCTTTATGGAACTAAACCGCGAAAACAGTGCCGCAGTCGCCGATCACATTCCAGCCAGATCAATTGGTTCCCCAGAGGACTTCGGCGCGGTGGTCACCTTTCTCTGCTCGGAACAGGCAAAATATATAACCGGTGCGTCATTACAGGTAGATGGCGGACTCTTTGCCGGCTTAATGTAACAACAATCAGTCTTCATGCAAAGGAAACACGTTGATTCGTCACACCGTAGTATTCACCTGCAAACCAAACACACCGCAGCAAACCATTTTGGATGCCATAGAGAACGCGCATAAGGTTCTTCCTGGCATTCCAGGGGTACGGTCATTTTCCATGGGGAGAGACCTTGGACTTCAGCCTGGAAAATCGGGCGACTTTGCGGTGGTTGCCGACTTCGATTGCATCGAAAATATCGAAGCCTATCTAAGCGACCCAGTTCATCTGGATTACATCAAGACCAGCCTGTCTTCGATCATTGAGACCAGGATTTCCGTCCAGTTCGAAGTTTGAACCTAACCCACATCGATTTCGATTTCGTTTAGGTGCCTTTCAAGCTTTTTTACAAACTTCCCCACCTTCGACATGCGCTTCAGTGCACTCACCAGGCCATCATCGTTCGCAAGGGTTACCCGATCAAAGCTGGGTCCAGACACCTCCAAATGACTTCGCCATTGGGATCCCTCCTCCCATAACCGGCCCAGATTATCGGATTCGCCCAACAACTCTGAAAGCCTGTCCATCTCATCCGTGAACTCCTGTTCAACTTTGGAAAGGTATGGATTCTGAGATAGAAATGGCACCACCATTGAACCTGCCGACTTTGAAACCCGGGTGGCATCTATAAAACTCCCAGCCACCAAACGTGAAAGAAGGAACTCATCATCCGACTTGCGCAATAGGTTTACAAGCGCAAGGGAAACTAGATGCTCCAAATGAGATACCATCGCCACAGAGCGGTCGTGAACCATCGAATCCATGATTGCAATGCGCGCTCCCAGCTCGCCCGTAATAACGGTCATCAGACGGAGCAGAGCATCGATTTCGGACCTGCTTCCACTGTCATCTGGCGTCAAAATCCATGTCCGGTTTCGGAAAAGGCTCTGCACCGCACCCGCAAAGCCTGAGACATCGGTTCCGGCCATCGGGTGCCCCCCAATAAAGTGGACGCCGCTTGGCCACTCTGTTGATTTGGCCCAGTTGACTACTTTAGACTTCGTCGAACCAACATCAGTAACGATTTGACCTGGCCTTAGGTGTTCAATAAGACTGCCTATAACGGAAATGGTCTGATCCACTGGCACCGCAATGAAGATCACGTCAGACTGGGCCACCACGTCCGCAGGTGTTTCACCGATTTCAAGCCCAGCCTCACTTCCGGAAAATCTGGCCTCGGAACTGCGGGCGAAAAAACTAACCGGCATCTTGCCAACTAGATCAAGCGCAATCGAACCTCCGATCTGTCCAAGACCAACAATTCCAATTGCGGGATGCTCTGAAGAAGTCATCGGCAGTGGGGATGCGGTGCTCACAGAGCCAATCCGGTACCCCATCCCCCTTTCAATCCGTGCGTGCGGTTTCCCCGCACACCGCCTTCAGACGGTCTTGTTGACATAATTTATGCCGCCTTAGGGTATCTGATGTTTCCCTGTAACTGATACAGGACCTGGTCTTGTGAGCAGGCACAGGTCCAAGCATTTGCTTAACTCATACGTAGTTTGCTGCCGCACGCGGCTGCTTCAGTCTTGCGCGCTCCTCTAGCGTGGATGCAGAATCGACGCTCCCGAGCGGCAACAATGAGGAGGGGGTCGTAACCTCGATCCCCTTCCATCTTGGGTAGGAGCCGAGAAGTTTAACAGATGCGCCAAAATCTATCAGCTCGTCCATTGCCGCTTGAACTCCTGGATCACTTATATGACCTTCGCAAGTAATATGAAAGGCGTAATTCCCTATCCTGGCCTGCAAAGGACGTGAAAGAATAGAGGTCATGTTGACGCCGTGCTTTGCGAAACGCGCTGCTACCTCAGCGAGGAAGCCGACTCTGTCGACAGACGGAGTGACAACCACCGATGTCTTGTCATCGCCGCTTCTCGGTGCAACTTCGCTGCCGATAAGAACATATCGCGTCCTGAGATCCGGCGTGTCGAGGACCTCTGTCGCATTTACTTGAAGACCGGAACTCTCTCCCACCCTTGGTGGAGCCAAAGCCACCAATCCACTGCCGGCCTCCTCAACTACAATTCTGCAAGCCTCGGCCGTCGAAATTGCGTGACGCATGGCGAGGCCCCTTTCTTTGATGAACTGGCTGCAAAGGTCAAGGACTAGTGGATGTGAAACAACGCTGGTGATCACCATGTCCGGATCCGTTCCAAATGCACAGATATCCTCGACAAGTACAACTTCCTCACGAATCAGCACCGAATCAGCATCGAAAATCAGACGGTCCAAAATAGTTGTAAGCTCACCGTTGGTTGAGTCCTCAAGGGGAACGATACCAAGACAGCCTGGCATGTAATTGACCGTCTGGATTATCTCTGCCACCGATGACATCGGCAATGGCTCCGGATCAACCACGGTTGAAAGCAGGTCAACAGCCCTGTAGTCAGAGGTCCCAATAGGTCCTAAGTAGCAAACAATCACACAATTGATCCTAGTTACCAAAATTGCGATCCAACCTAAAAAGAAATCTGCGAATATGTACACTTTTACCAAGCGCTGTACTGCCTGCCCTTTCAGAGACCGGGTTCTTTTACGCGTCGGCCCGAAACCCAAAGAACGACTAGTAATAGATGCACGAAGGCGCAAATCCCTTCAGCGCCAATATTCTTCCAACGCTGGCCTCGGCAGCATCTCGGGGTAAAACCCCTGTGGCGATAGCCCGAACCAATGCCCGCTTTGCGCGCTGGTAGGTGGGTAGCTGATTCGGGTTTGAAGATGCAAGCATTACCAAGTCGACGCCTGCCACAGCTGATGCGACCACCGCCTTGGCAAGATCGGGCTGAAAAGAAGAAATTGAAATTGTCTCAAGTGAATCACTGACTATCACGCCATTAAAACCAACGACATTGCGAAGCATTTGAATGGCAGTTGGGCTCAGCGACGATGGAGTCCCACCTGTCAGTCCTGGTATCGATGCATTAGACACCATCACCACCTTGGCCGTGGAAACTAGGCGCTGAAAGGGGATTAGGCCGCCTCTCAACAAGGATGAGTACGGCACTGTGTGAGCTGAGGTGAAGTCAGTGTTCCCACTTGCACCCCCAAGTCCGGGAAAGTGCTTGAGAACAGGTATTACTCCAGCCTTCTCCAAACCCGCAGCGAACGCCTTCGCATACCGATCGGCAACAGTTGGATCAGCCGAAAATGACCTGCTCCCGTCGGGATTGGTTTTCGAAGGCCCAGGGCCGGCATCAAGATCCACAACAGGTGCGAGGTCCATATTGACGCCAATTGATCGCAGCGCCTGTCCGACTCTATAAGTCAAACTTTCCACCTGACCAGGCGACATAGTTTTGGCCATCATCCGTGGCCAGGGCATTGAACCTACAAGGGCAGAAAGAGGCTGGATTCCTCCGCCTTCTTCATCGGTCATTACCAAAGGTGGCACACCGTTCAAAACAAGCGACCTCATCTTTGCAAGTTCGGCCTTTAAGGCCGGAGACGATCCATACCCCATCAGAACCACTCCACCAACGCCATCCCTGACGGCCTGGCTTATATTGGCAAGGGTTCCCACCTCAGAAGAAATGGCAATCATCTGGGAAGCCAACCTTCCATCGCTCCACTTTCCAATATCCACGCTCGAAAGGCAGTTGGTGGATGCCGGCACCAATGTGACCGTCGAAGACGTAGTTGTAATTGCCGAAACCAGCTTCGTTGTATGTTCACTTGAAACTTGGCTCGAAAAGCTGCATCCTGAGAGGACGATTCCGAGGGTCAACACAGCCACCAAACCAACCGTCTCAACTTTCCTCCGCACGATCAACACGCCCTATCCCATCTCCCTGAACTTGCTCAACTATTGAAACCTTCTGTCTTAGACTCAAAGACTGACTCAAGTAATGACAACACAAAACGCCGACAAACTGCCACCCGCGGCCGCCGAACGAGAAACCTCCTTCCGCTTTGTTTGACTAGTCCGATACGACTGGATTCGGCCACCCAAAAAGGCAGCTGTAATCATCCCGCTTGCCATCTCTTTCGATGTCTAAGAGTAGCGACAAAGGCATCCTGGGGGAGGTTCGGGCTCAGTGCCCCCGAATTACCGACAATACCACTTGACATCCTTGGCCACGCAAGGGGATTACCCGAATGGAGTTACGGGTCAAACGTCTAATAAGCAAACGAATCGGCGCATCAAAGCCGTTACAGACCACAGCCAACTGCATCGACCGGTCAATCCCAGAGAGGAGGATCATTCATAGAGTGAATCAGTGGGCCGTACAGGACTTGAACCTGTGACCCCTTGCGTGTCATGCAAGTGCGCTACCAGACTGCGCCAACGGCCCATCGGACAATCATGTTAGCCCGGCAACAAGGCCAATGAGGTCAATTGCGAGTCCTATTTGGGAAAACTCTTGCAACCAGAGAAACTATCGCTTCACGAAATTAAGTTGAGGCGGCGAGCGGAATCGAACCGCTGTACAGGGCTTTGCAGGCCCTTGCCTATGCCACTCGGCCACGCCGCCCAGACGATTACACCATAATTGAATCCGAGACAAAGTTAGGCCTCTGAACACCAACTGGCAGTGAATTCCCGCTATTTTATAGGGGGTCCACCTAGTTGGAGCAGTTTTAGCCAGGCGTCGAGGATTAATTGATGGCAATCTTAAGGACCAGAAAGAGCAGATGGATTGTCGGCACGATCACATTGCTGGTAATGATTATCGGAACCCTGACTGGATTGCCAACAGGCGGCAAAAAGCAAAACTTGCCAATCAACATGGCCAGCATGAGTGCTGCCAAATATTTCTCCCCCGTCACACCCGCAGGCCTGGTTCCGAACGACGTGCTGGCTGCCTTGCTGATACCTCAACACTCGACCCGAACCGGTTGGCACAACTATGATCAGGGAAATGGGCCTTTCGATCGTGGGATCAGCATCATGGTTCAATCCAACGCAAAGGCAACAAGGAGCTTTTTCACAGCCGCCCTGAACGACATGGCCTGGAGGATCTTGAGTTCTCAAGCGGTCAACAATGGCACCGAAATCCTTGCACTTCACTCGGGAAGCGACGGCTACTTCTGGGAGATTGGAATCACAATTGCATCGAGCACTTCCAACCAGACCCTTCCTGGATCCTCTCTCACCGCGGTATCAAACCAATCTAAACGGACTCCGGTAGAGCTGAGACTACTGCAGTATCAGTCTGCCTAAAGTATCTTTTTCGGATCGAGTCCCGCCAATCCGTCGATACTCAAGAGATTATTATTCCTGCGGTACTCCAGCAAACCGCTCTCCCCCTTATTTTCAAGCCATTTACCGATGGTGGAGCGATGAGAGACAAAGTCCATCACAGGAACTCCGTTGCCGCAACTCGTTGATACTCTCTCAACATCTACCGTCACAACGGCCCTGATTCCAAGACCATGTCCAGCCATGGAAACCCTCGACTCGAATTCCTCATCCCCAGGTTCATACACTGAGCCTTTTCCATGGAGACGAAGAATTAGAGGCTTAGAACCAAATGAACAGAACATCAAAACGATCCGGCCATTCTCCTTCAGGTGTGCTATGGTTTCAACACCAGATCCCACTAGATCAAACCAGCCGACAAGTCGTGATGATTCAGCGAAGAAGCTCCAATCCATTGGACGGGGGGTACAATTCACGTGGCCGTCTATTCCAATCGGTGCCGTTGCAATGAAATATACCGGTGATTTCTTGATGAAATCAACATATTGTCCGGTCAATTCCGGCTTCTCAACGCCCATCGCACTCCACTCCTCCGACTGACTTCCCATGTTGTCGCATCATTAAACTGATGCGACAACTATTACTGCACTAACGCTGGGAGCCTCATTAGGATTGAACCGTGGATCCAACCCAGATCAAGCTCACGAGCTACAGTCACGGCGCAGGCTGAGCCTGCAAGCTCTCCCCGAGCTACCTGACTCAGGTCCTGAGCCAACTGCCAATTCCCAGCCATCCTAATCTGTTGGTAGCCACCGACAGTGGGGACGACGCTGCCATTTGGCAGATCTCACCAGAACGCGCCTTGGTAGTAACGGTGGACTTCATAACTCCGATAGTAGATGACCCATACCTTTGGGGACAGATCGCCGCCGCCAATGCGGTCAGTGACGTGTACGCAATGGGTGGTGAACCCATCTTCGCACTTAATCTGGTCAACTGGAATAGCATCGAACTGCCATCATCGCTTTTAGTGGAGGTTCTGAAAGGTGCGTCTGATAAGGCTGCAGAAGGTGGATGGCTTGTAGTGGGCGGCCACTCCATCGAAGACACTGAGCCGAAATTTGGCATGTGCGTTATCGGCGAAGTTAGTCCGGAAGGACTCCTAAGAAACACTGGATTGCGGCCGGACGACGTCTTGATCCTGACCAAGCCATTGGGAATCGGGATACTGACTACCGCCATAAAGTCAGGAGTCCTGGATCAAGGATCGCAGGAACTTGTAATCGATTACATGCTCCAGCTCAACAAGGCGGCGCGAGATGCAGCCGTCAATCACCACGCCACGGGAGCCACCGATGTAACCGGGTTCGGACTGCTTGGACACCTCAAGAAAATGATCTCCGGCCAGTCGTTGGACGCCCATCTTAATTTGGACATGATCCCGCTGATCGACGGTGCCTATGAGCTTGCGCAAAACAATATTGTTCCCGGCGGCTCCAAACGAAATCTTCAGTGGACAATGCCTGACCTCTGCGTAAACGGCCAAAGCGCTACCGATTTGATGGTGCTCGCCGACGCCCAGACCTCGGGTGGACTTCTCTTTGGCGTTGGACCCGAAAAGGTCCATGAAGTTCTTCAGGACCTGGCAGAAATGGGCCTGACCTCAGCAGCAATTGGACATGTGACTCAAGGAAAAGCCGAACAAATTCACTTGTTTGGACATCTAAATAGGTGATCGGACGATAGGCTGTGTAGTTGTATAAGCAACTATCCTAACTTGGTTCAACGATGCAAAAGGTTAACAATGTCCGATCTGAAGATCCTGGCACTGTCAGGGAGCAATAGACGCGGCTCGTTCAACACCGCCCTACTTAATAACGCCAAAACACTAGTCTCGCCAGGAGTAAGCATAGACATCTACCAGGGACTCAACGATTTACCATTTTATTCCGAGGAGCTTGACGGAGTTAAGCTACACCCAGAAGCCAGGAGGCTCCGAGAAGCGATAGCCTCCGCCGATGGCATACTGCTGGCGGTACCTGAATATAACTTCTCCCTCACCGCCATGTTGAAGAACTCGCTAGATTGGGCATCGAGGCCATCCGGAAACCACGTCCTCGTGGCCAAGCCAACCGCAATCGTAGGAGCGTCTTCAAGCCTCCTTGGCACCATAAGGGCTCAGCTCCACACCAGAGAGATCCTGCACGCGCTGCAGGCAGACGTCGTCTCAAGACCCGAGGTGCTCGTTGCGCAGGCCAGCCACAAATTCAACGATGCCGGACAGCTCACGGATGAATCCACCATAATCTTTCTGACCCAGCTGCTGGATGGCTTGGTAAAAAAGATCCAAACCCGCCGAAAGATCCTGTACAGCCTCGAGCTTGAATCATCCTAACCCAATTCCTTTGCTACCAGTGAACGCCATACATGACCTGGAGCACGTTACATGTGTCAGGTCAATGACT
Source organism: Actinomycetes bacterium (assembly GCA_021777475.1). Classification (GTDB taxonomy): domain Bacteria; phylum Actinomycetota; class Acidimicrobiia; order Acidimicrobiales; family Acidimicrobiaceae; genus SCQM01. The sequence goes on from JAJYDM010000075.1 coordinate 10,472, forward strand.
CAAACACCGTGATCTGAAAAAAGATACCCGAACTTCAGTCACAGGCTGGGCGAAATACCGACAACTGGCTTGTTCAAGGAATGGCCACCCATCGAGCCGTAGAACGTAGCGTCGCCAAAGGAGAAGATTCCACCGTCCGCCGCCACCTCCCAGTAACCCTTGCCATCCGGCGTTGTGGCAATACCGACAATCGGACTGTTCA
>JAJYDM010000076.1 GCA_021777475.1 Actinomycetes bacterium
ATATTCACCAGTCGAGCTGCTATAGAGATGAAACGGGTTCTCATCGTTTGTGAAACTGTGAGCGTGCCCGGCTTTGTGATCTGGCCAAGAAGTGCGCACCACCTAATGAGATTATGGGCAAGTGCTGCACATGCCAGCCAGACTCCATTGGCAGAGAAGTTCCCAGATGGAAGATGCTCTAAAGCTGCATCCTTGATGTCTCTGATGCAGAGCTCAATTACCGCACGGTTTCTCTGGAACTGGTCAGCTTCAACTGTGGTTCCACCCAGATCGGTGAGAAACCCGAAGTATCGCCAGTTCGGCCAGAGTTCGGCCTGTTTGCCGATCAGCCTTGTACGCCTTATCACAAGTCTGCGGTTCTGATAATTGGTCTCTGCCACCTGGGCACAGCCGTCTGGTGTATAAGGGATTTCGCTCCAGGCGTCTTCATCGATTGCTTCGATTATCTCTTTGATCCCTTTGGTCCCAGCACGTATAGCCATGGAGTACCTGACATCGAGTCTTTCGAGTAGCGCTATGGTCTCATTGGACCAGTAACCGCTGTCAAGCCGTACTACGATCTCGCCTTTAGCGCCAGCACGTCTTAGCCTTGCGATGGTGTCTTTGATGAATCGTCTGACCCCTCGGGCGGTATGGGCTGATCCCTTGCGAAGTCTTTGGTTTACTATCTCCCCGGTATCAGCTCTGACCGCAAGCAGTGGGTGATAACACCTGCACTTTGTATATCCGAAGTTGGCCCCTTGCTTTTTTGTGCCGTGCACCTCACATATTGTGGAGTCGATATCTATAACCAGCTGGGCGCGACCGGGTCCTGCTCCCATGGCCCAGGCACGGCTAAGGGCGATATCTACTACTGAATCCAGCTGCCGGACATGTCCGAATGTAAAGGAACGGAGGAACGTGCCCATTGTTGATGGAGCGACCACCACATGGCCAAGTACCGACCCAGTTGATCCAGCCCTCAGCATGTCAACGTGATCAATGTGATTGGCTCCCGCTGTCATGGCGTGAATGAGTGTGAGGAGCTTTCTCCCTGGGTTTGCACCTCCAACCCGACCAGAGAGTGACACTTTCTCTTCAATCAACTCTTGGAGTCCAAGACTCTGAGACAGCGTGGCGATTGCAAGAAGGCCGGCATTTGCGACAAGATTTTGATCATCGAACACAACATTGATGCTCTTGAGGTTGGGAGATGATAAAATCACTTTTAGTGCCCCTTTGTTGGTGGGTTTGGAATGTCTAACTAACGACCATTCTACCAGCTCAGAGGGCACTATTTCTTTGTTAGGCGACTATTTGGCCTGTCAATTTCGGTGGTTCTCGGCTTAGATGTTTATCAGATCAGGCCACGTGAGAAGCCTTGGATTCCAACCTGTGCGTTCAGCGGTTTCATGAAGAAATGTCCAAGCCAAATTAGGATAAACCCCTCCCATCCACTGCCATGAACCACGACGTGATAATGTAAATCAGCCTGGACAGAGATGGTTGTCAGTGTCCTATCAAATGGGCGCCGTTATCCCCCAAGATTCCCTTTATTACGTCAATTGGAAGGTCTGATTCCTGTATATCTTTGACAAACTTCGCCATGGTGTCGGCATCGCGGATCTCTTGGGGATAGTCGGTACCAAAGACGAGCCGTGATGGAGGCAATTCTGTAATCGCGGCATGTATTGCCTTGATGCTTCCGAAAAGTCCTCCAGTGTCGAAAAAGAGATTTTCGGAAATGTAGTGGTCAAAGCTCTTCAGGGCAGTGATCGAGTGAGGCGAGTCCGGCGGGAGTCCCATGTGGGCTTTGTCTTGGTATCCGCGAATTCGCGATATTATGGCCCCGATCCCACCGCCAAGGTGGGACATGACAACCTCAAGTTCAGGAAACTTGTCGAATACGCCTCCAGCGATCAATCGATAGGTTGCGAGGACTAGTTCATGTTCCCTACCTACGCAGCGGTACAGGTCGTATTTGTCGTAGTATTGGCTGATCCCTACAGGTACGGATAGCGCCGGGTGCACAAAGACGAACATGCCAGCACCTTCCAAGGCTTCGTAAACAGGTGTGAGAATTTCGCTGTCAAGGCCATATTCACCAAAGCTGCTAGGGAATGCCACTCCTCGGAAGCCGTATTCTTCGGCGCACCTTTTCAGCTCGGTTCTCCATCTGTCGCTGGCAGGGTCAATGTGGGCAAGTGGAGTGAACCTGTTTGGATGCTTCTTTTGAATCCGGTTTGCGGTGGCGTTTATTAGTTCGCACGCATCTTGGCTCCCGCCCATTCCCGCGCCACTTGAGAGGACTGCTATATCAATGCCGGCTTTATCCATGCACTCGATGTGGCGTTCAAAGAGAAAAAGGGTGTCGTGGTAGGTATATGCCGGCAGGCCGTTTTGTATCAAGACATCTATTTTTCCGTCAGGTTTCAGATGTGGTCGTACAAGCTCTTCTGGAGTGAAGTGAATGTGAAAGTCGATAACCACTGTCATTTGTCGTACCTGTCTTTCCGAAGAGTGGCTTACTTTGTTGTCCTTTTTAGCGAAGTTATCACAGGGAGAATCCGCACGGGTCAAAATTGGTTTGACAGAGCTCGAAATCTGGCGATCCGCAAGTGAACGGGAGGCAGAGGTTTGGTGTGCAATTTCTCACACACGTGTTCAGAGCCAATTGATACGAATATGACCGAGCTTTGCTCCATCGGTGTTATTTTTCGGCACCCGGTGAGACTCAGCGGCCAGGAATGTGGATTGATTTTGGATTGAACGAGATTCCGTGATGGGGCCACGCCGATCGAAATGATTGCGAAATTGTCGCAAACTGGATCAGAGATGGTCGGCTGGCACATGAACACTGAACAATCGTTGCACGGTTGTGGGAGCAATTGCATAAGCAAACTTCCAAGTACGAAACTCAGTGTCTCACCCTTGCCATTGATTCGCCGACATTGGTTAGCGCCCCGCTGGAAAGTCGATCGCGCTTCCGAGCGATGCTTATAAATTTCTACCTTGGCACCCGCCTTGAGCATTGACATAAGACCAGCCGTTGTAGTGGGGGGAAGCCCCGAAAGCCAGCAAGCCATGGTTGGCAAGTGTCAGAGATGGGGTGTTCGGATGGCGCTGAAGAATCTGTTCAATTGCTGCGAGCGACCTTTTTGATCCCCGTGGTCCTCAGGGTTCATTGGGCATTTTGGCCGCCTGGCCGAACCTGAGCAATGCCACATAATGACGGAGTAGCTGTCGATTTGCAATTGCTAAGGCCACGACATCGGGGGAATGCGTGTGCATACGGCTCCGGCTTCCATTCCGTTCCGCTTGGCGAGGGAGTGCATTAGCATGATTTCCAGAATGGTGGACTCTGACTTCCCTTCGATTACCGCTACGTTCAAGTCGACAAGTCCGATGTCACGGGCAGTGAGATTTCGGACCCCGCCTTTTGTGGTGATTAAGAAGGCGTCTTCGGGCATCCGTCCGCCTTCATTTGTACCACCGGAATGAGACACTACCTGGTTAGTGACCAGAAGTTTGATTGCTTCAAAGATCTGCTGCTCATCGTGCTTGCTTTCCATGACGGCATCCTTTTATGAAGTGGGAGCATCATCTCCCACTTACCTTGATGTGTCCAGAAACAGCTTTCAGATGGTCAAGAGCTCCTATATTAGCACTTCAGCTGTTTTTCGATAGTGTGGAGTGGCAGCGACGGCATCGGAGGACAATGTGGAGAAAGTATGGCTCAGCGGTCACCTCGTCGAAAGGACTGAGGGCAAGATTTCGGTATTCGACCACGGATTGGTCACCGGGGATGGAGTTTTTGAGACCATTGGTGTCTACAAAGGGGTGGCCTTTGCTCTGAACCGGCACCTTGATCGATTGCAGAAATCCGCTAGCGGAATAGGTCTGCCCACTCTTGATTTGGAACTAATTCGCGAAGGTGTGTCAGCACTTCTGCTTGCTAACGAATGCGGTGATTGTAAGGTGCGAATAACCGTCACGGGAGGCGAGTCCATGCTTGGATCAGAGAGGGTCGGCTCGCCTTTGACGGTAATAATTGCCACTGGACCAAGGGGTGAGGGTCGACCAACCGCGATGGTGCAGGTTGCGCCGTGGCCGAGAAACGAACGGGGAGTGTTGGCTGGCCTAAAGACGATTTCGTATGCTGAAAACGTCGCCGCTTTGGCTTGGGCTCAAACCAAAGGGGCGGACGAGGTAATATTCGGGAATACGGTTGGCAACCTTTGTGAAGGTTCAGGTACCAATATCTTTGTGGTAGTGGATGGCGAGGCCTACACGCCTACCTTATCTTCAGGCGCTCTTGGGGGCATAACCAGGGATCTAATGGTTACTTACTTGGGAATAAAGGAGAGAGACTTTCCATTGGAAATTCTTTACTCGCCAGATTTGGAAGAGTCTTTCTTATCTTCAAGCATCAGAGAGGCCCAGGGAATTTCACATATTGATGGCAAGGCAACGAAGCTGGCTTCCGGCCCGGTGACAATCGAGATTGGCCGGGAGTTCTCTAGACTAATTTCTAGAGAGTTGGAGAATGGTGGCAGTCTCTAAGCCAGCGGGTCAGGCCTGAGTCTTTCGGATCCTGCGTGCCGGGTACCTTGCTGCAGGTCCCAAGTTGTAGCACCGCGGATTAGACATGCATTAATACGGGTTTGGGGGCACAGATGGACCGAGTTGATTTCCCTGGTTCCGAATTCGTTTTAGCCAGGGCTGTCGCCCTAAGGGGATTTGGCGGAAGACGGGCTGGAGAACTGCTTGTAATTGATGCCTTGGGCGGTCTTCAAGGTTCATTGTTTGGCGGGGTCGCCGACAACGAGATTCTTGAAGGGTCACTCAAGTTAAGGCGCTCTGGAGAGAGCTTTGATTTAATCACCGTGGGTGTCGGAGACAGGGACGCGGTAAGAGTTGGGCTTGCCTGCGGCGGCGAAGCCGACGTTTTGCTTAGCAAAGGCTCGAGTTTGCCTCAGGGCTTTACCGAAAAAGTCACCTCACGACAGCCTGTTGCGCTGGCCACCGTTGTCGCTGGTCCGCACCGAGGGCGTGTTCTTGCGGCGAACCCGGACAAGACCGTCAGCGGCCTTTCCGGCAGTCTTTCGGATGACTTCTTTTCGAAGAATCTTGGAGAGAGGTTGTTGAGTGCACTAGCGAACAGGACTCCGGCGGCGGCAATTGTGAATCTTGATGACGATGTGGTGTACATTGAGGTATTCAGTCCGCCGACTCACATGGTGATCGTGGGGGAAAGTGACCTCGCACAGGCGATTTTGAGCCAGGGCCAGCTGCTCGGTTGGTCCGGTATTGTGCTCGATGATTTGGACGACAGCGGCCAGCAGGTACGTAATTTAGGAACAAACGACGCTCTAATCGTGCTTTCTCATAATCATGGAGTTGGGATACCGTTGATAACTGACGTGCTCAGGAGTGGTCTGTCCACCTATGTCGGTGGTCTCGGCTCCCGTCACACCCAGCAGACCCGTTCCGCCATTCTTAGCGAAATTGGCTTTTCAGACAATGAAATTGGACGAATATACGGTCCCGTTGGGCTCGATTTGGGATCAAGAACCCCAGAGGAGACTGCGCTTGCGATCTGTGCCGAAATTCTGGCCCATGTGTCCGGAAGAAATGCAAGATCTCTCAAGTTGTCTAGTGGACCAATCAACGGGTAGCCGCTAGTTGGAACGTTGTTTAGGTTCACCGGAGGCTTAGGTTTGGTTCCAAAGTGGTTTGCATCGTGGCAGGTGTGATATGCCCTCCGAAAGTCAGCTACTGCAAGTCTGATTGGCATTTGTGCTGTCACGGTTTCCATGTGGAGCGACTTGGCAAGGCAGATGTGACACAGCGACAACCGGCTCGGTCTTTTCCATTTCGCAAGGTAATTGCGGCCTTGGTGGGACGAACTATTCACGACTAGTGGCGGTGAGGGTCCCGAACTGACGACATGCGACAAGGACAGAGTTGGGATAGGTTGTTCGGAGGTGGTACGAAGTTGGAATTGTCTGTGCCTCGATTGGGCAGAGGTTTTTTCATCTAGGATCCTATGGGTAAGTGGACAGTCACAGGGTCGACGATGACTCGGGCTTTTGCACAATTCGATTTCTATTGAAAGTTAGGAGTGTCAGTGGGTGGAGATCTGGCTCCTTTGGCGGCCGATTTAGACGGTCGTTGCATAACAACTATACGCATGCTAAGTGTCGATGCAGTCGAGATGGCCAAATCGGGGCATGAGGGACTCCCGCTGGGGGCAGCGCCTATGGCCTGGACTCTCTGGAGTCGATTCCTGCGATTTGACCCGAGAGATCCTTACTGGCCTGGGAGAGACCGCTTCGTGCTTTCCGCAGGGCATGGTTCAATGCTTTTGTACTCGCTGCTTCACCTTTTCGGGTTTCAACTCAGTATTGACGATTTGAAGAAGTTCCGGCAGTGGGGTTCCATGACTCCTGGCCATCCAGAGTATGGCCACACCCTGGGAGTCGAGACTACGACGGGCCCTTTGGGCCAAGGAATCTCTAACGCTGTCGGGATGGCACTTGGTGAAGCGATGCTTGCGGCAAGGCTAAACACAGCCACAGAAACGGTAGTTGATCATCGAACCTTTGTTATAGCATCTGATGGCGACCTGATGGAGGGGGTGTCTAATGAGGCGGCCTCACTTGCAGGACATCTGGGTCTCGGGAAGTTGACTGTGCTTTATGATCACAACTCAATCTCGATTGACGGCTCGACAAAGCTCGCATTTACGGAGGATGTTCTGGGTAGATTCCAAGCTCTTGGCTGGTCTACTTTTCTGGTGGAAGACGGAAATAATGTTGAGAGCATCTCCGCTGCAATACAACAGGCATTAGCGGATAGCGATCACCCCAGCATCATTGCCGTAACCACGCTTATAGGTTACGGGGCACCACACAAGCAGGGTACCGAGGCGGCTCATGGTGGGCCATACGGAGCTGATGAAATCAGGTTGACAAAGGAACGATTCGGCTGGCCGGAACAGCCTTTCTTTGTTCCTCATGATGTGGCCGGGCACCTTGAAAAGATCATTGAGAAAAAGATTTCGTATGCCGAGCTTGAGAAGGACCGGATAGACAAGATCGCTCAGGGAGGCAATACTACCCCTTCACAGTGGTTGAACAGCCGATCCGTGACGTTGCCGGGGAATTTGCGTGACCTGATGCCCAGGTTCGAAGTGGGCAGTTCAATGGCAACGCGTGTGGCCTCTGGACAGATCCTCAAGGCGATTGCCGCCGGGTTTGCCCCATTGGTTGGCGGCTCGGCAGATTTGGTTGAATCAACCTCTGTCGGATTCAGTGAGAAGGTAATTTCAAGGGGGAACTTTGCGGGCTCGTTGATCCATTTTGGCGTTCGTGAGCATGGCATGGCCGCAATACTAAATGGACTGCAATTACATGGAGGTTTTCGTGTCTTTGGATCAACCTTTTTGATCTTCTCTGACTATTTGCGTCCGTCACTGAGGCTGGGCGCGCTCATGGGGATTCCTGTCATATTCGTATTCACTCATGATTCGGTAGGTGTAGGAGAGGATGGTCCTACTCATCAGCCTGTCGAACAGGTCGAATCGCTCCGAATGGTCCCAAATCTTGCGGTGATTCGTCCGGCGGATGCAAATGAGGCAGCAGAAGCATGGATGACGGCCTTAGAACGGAATTCGGGACCGTCGCTATTCGCGCTAAGCCGTCAGGGGCTCCCGGTACTCGAGCCAGGTGAACCTGGATGGATTGGGAAAATCGGTGCTCGCACTGTATTTGGCGCGTCAGTTGAATGCCAGGTGGTGTTTCTCGCCTCTGGTTCTGAGGTTTCGTTAGCGATTGGAGCGGCTGAAGAGCTATCTGCGGCCAACGGTGTCCAGACCAGAGTAGTTTCGATTCCATGGAGGGAAAGATTTCTTGAGCAGGACCAAGAGACAATTGACGGGCTTGTTCCTCGTTCTGCGCTAAAAGTGTCCATAGAAGCCGGGGTTACCCATGGTTGGAAGTCAATTGTGGGTGAGGATGGAATCACGATTGGCATTGATCGCTTCGGAGCGTCTGCACCTGGTTCAACAGTTATGAGTGAGCTCGGTTTGTCCAAAGCGGCAGTCGTTGCGAAGGTGCTGGCTGCGCTCGGGAGGCAGTAACTTCGAGTGGTTGATTTGCGGTCGGTGCGATAGGGCGTTTCGCGGGTGCGGTCATGAGCGAACTGAAGTTTTTATCGAGTTGGGGTGCTCATATCCCCGACGGATTTGAGTTCAATGCAGCCGGTCTGGCTCAAGATAGGTCCTTGCCGGAGTCCTGGATGCGAATTCTCGAGAGAGAACCCGAGAGAGAACTCTTCTGTGATCTGGGTGGTCCCTGGATTTCCAGGGGGGAATTTGTAACCCGGACCGAAAGATGCGCGAATGCGATGTGGGCAAGAGGTTTGCGCCGGGGAGACCGAGTCATCATGTCGGCACCGGCTTCGATTGGGCTTATCGTCCACTATGTCGCTGCCCTCCGCCTAGGCCTAGTGGTGGTTCCAATGAATACCGCATATACGAGATCGGAAGTTTCTCATGTCGTCAAAGACGTGAAGCCGTCGGGTGCGATTGTTGATTCAGCCGAGCGGGCCGAGTGGATCTCGGACGCAGTGAGCATACCCGGATTTTTCTCCGCGTTTGCGGGACCCGGTGCAGATCTGCCCCCTCCAAAAAGCGACCTGGCCGTGTTCTTCGCGCAAGATGAATATAGAGAGGAGGACATTAAAGAGGTCGTACTGGATCAACTTGAACTTGACGCCCCGGCGATTATCGCATACACCTCTGGCACGACAGGCAGACCAAAAGGAGCGATCCTGACTCACGGGAACTTGTTGGCTTCGGCAAAAAGTCTCAATCTGGCTTGGCGATGGCGCGAAGAGGATCGCCTAGTCCTAGCACTGCCACTTTTCCATATGCATGGATTGGGCGTAGGGGTGAACGGAACCCTTTGCTCTGGATCTTCCGCTGTACTGTTGGACAAATTCGAGCCAGCGACTGTTTTAAAGGCAGTCACCGATTATTCGGCGTCGATGTTTTTTGGCGTGCCAACTATGTATCAAAGGTTTCTTGATGAAAGTTCGCTGGAGGGGCTAGGTTCACTTAGACTCATGGTTTCCGGCTCGGCACCGCTATCGAAAGAGGTGCATAGAAGAATTGAAGAACGTACAGGAATGGCCGTCCTCGAACGTTATGGCACCACGGAAAGCCTGATCAACATTTCAAATCCCTACGATTTCGAGAGAATCGCGGGCAAGGTGGGCTTTCCACTTCCAGGGGTCGAGGTAATCCTATCCGGTGAAAATAGCGAGCTGTTCATAAGTGGCCCAACGGTGTTCAAGGGGTATCTTAACGATGCTGGGGCCACTTCAGATGTATTTCCTGGTGGTGATCGGTGGTTCGCAACCGGAGACATCGCCCAAGTCGATGAACGGGGTTACATCTCAATCGTAGGGCGCTTAAAGGATCTGATCATAACTGGCGGATACAACGTCTACCCCAAAGAGGTGGAAGAGGCGCTTAGATCCCATGCGGCCGTATTGGATGCGGCGGTTGTGGGTATGGAGTCTGAGACTTGGGGTGAGGAGGTGGTTGCATTTGTCATCAAGCGCTCTGATGTTTCCGAGCGTGAGCTGATTCGTCATTCATCGGAATCACTCGCCAACTTCAAACGGCCAAAGAAAATTCTTTTTGTCAATGAATTTCCGAGAAATGCGCTAGGTAAGGTCGTATCCTCTGAACTCAGGAGAATTGGTACGCCTACGCAAGGGTCATAGCGTTGGCAACCACCGGTCATGGGGGTTAGATCTCAGTTTGGGCTTGGTGCTTGGCATTCGATCGATTCAGGTTCGAGTCGTTCCACAGGTAAATTTTGCTGGAAGGACGCACTATTTTCCCTGGAAATCCGGTTTCCTCGAGGCCATAAATGCCTTTACACCCTCTTTGTAGTCCTCAGATTCAAAGCAGCTTCGAGCCACCATGTGGATCTTCTCAATGTCGCGGTTCACGTGTTCCAAAGAACACTGGTCAATTATGAATTTCGCCGCTTTTACTGATAATGGTGCGTTATCCGCTAATGATCCAACAAATGATTCGACTTCTTCGTCGAGTTCCTCTTGTTTAAATACCTTGTCCACAAGGTGGACCTCTTTCGCGGACTGGGCGCCGATTCTCTTTGCCGAGAATAGGAGGTACTTGGCATTGGAAATCCCGATAAGGCTTACCAGACGCTCAATCGCAGGCGTCGGGTATGAAATACCAAGTCTGGCGGCTGGGATTGCGAACGTCGCGTCATTCGAGCAGAATCGAAGGTCGCATGCTAAGGCGAGCGAGATCCCGCCGCCCATACATACTCCATGGATAAGAGCTATGACTGGAACAGGGATCGACTTTACTGCCGCGATGGCGGTCTCTGTC
>JAJYDM010000007.1 GCA_021777475.1 Actinomycetes bacterium
TTGCCACATTTGTGAGCGAGGCGCTGAAGGGCGGCGTTGATGTCCTGCAGCTGAGGGAGAAAAAAGCAGACGCCAGGACGATCATCCGCCATGCGAAAGAGTTGAAGAGGATTACTCAAGATTTTGGCGTTCCCTTCTTCATCAACGATAGGCCCGACATCGCCCTGGAAGTTGAGGCAGATGGTGTCCACGTTGGACAGGATGACGTTGACGTTGACTTGGTGCGAAAAATCATGCCGGATGTCCTCGTCGGACTATCGACACACGCGGACGATGAGCTAAAGGGAAGCCTTGGCAAGGCGGTCGACTATATTTCAGCTGGTCCAATAGCTGCAACCCCTACAAAACCCGGAAGAGTTGGCACTGGTGTGGACTATGCCGTGCGCGCATCGTCGCTATCACCGAAACCAGTATTTGTAACGGGAGGCGTTGAGCCGTCCCTTATAAAAGACCTTGCTTCCCGGGGAATACGCCATTTCGTCGTAGTTCGCTACCTGACAGAATCACCCGATCCGCGCCTTGCCGCGCGTCAGATGCGGACGGTAATCGACGAGAACCTGGCCTCTTAGTTGTTGTTGCGCTCCATCCAGCCAAGTAGTATTGCCATCATCCGAGGATCAGAAGTTAGATCGTGATCGCCTGCGGTGAGCGCATGCGCCTCCGCCGTCACTCCCGAAACGGTCAGGAACTCCCGCAGGCGGGAATCAGGCACAACTTCATCGTCACGACCACTTATTACAAGCCACTGCTTCGACCCAAGCAGATCAGCTGATTTGGCCGGATCCAAAGTCTGCAGCTGTTTCGTCCAAAGGTCTATTTCCGTCGACTTGGCTGGCACTTTTACCCCAACTGCCTGCGCTTTTCTAAAAAGCAGCTGCGGCTTTGTGGAGTAATCTGAAAGATCCACCAGTGGTGAAATCGTCGCGACACCGCGCACTGCTTCAGATCGCGCTGCCACGTAAAGACAGACAACTGCCGCCAGATCATAGCCAGCGATTAAAACGGACTTGGCCTGATTAGTCGCAACGAAGTGGTCGGCCGCTATTGTCATATCATCGCACCAGTTCATTGGTGAAAAGCGCCCCGCCGAGCCATCGATTCCGGAGCATAGCAGTGACAGCACCGTCCAACCCGACTGATTGGCTATCCTCTCCACAAGCTCTTTGTGAAACAGGTCTGTGACGACAACTGGCCTCGCAATTGGCAAACCGAAATTGAAGATCAACATCTGGCTGCTCTGACCCGCATGTTTCACTTTAGGACTGCTCTGAGATATATAGCCAAGTATTTTCCCCTGGCTCCCCTCGATCTCAATCTCCAATTCTCACCGCCTTCAGTCTGTAGGCCTGCACAACCCCGACAAAGTCAGGCCCATAAACCTGAGATGAAAGATGTTCACTGACATATCCTAACTCATATGCGCAATCGTCCCTTTGGCTTGATTGATCCAAACCCCGATCATTTCTAAGGACTTATCCAGGTAAATTTAGGCCACACTATGACAGTCGTCAGGTGTCGGTCGCCGCGCCTTTCGCGCCGGTCCGCATTAACAACCTGTGAACCTAAAATCCCCTGAATATGCAGCGGGGAAAGTCGCCACTCTCTCACCCGGAAATCGCCCTCCAAATGCATAACTTGAGAGTCGGTCAACTGACAGTACAGTGCGCCGGACGCCATCTTCTCGAAAAAGTAAAAGTGCATAAAAACTGCCCAATTCCAGAGCCGCCAAAAGCCCTGCACTTTGAAGTCGCGCCAGGGTCCCGGCACTCTTTGCTATCGGCATCAAAGACCGATGATCTCCGCTAACCTCTCTCTGAAGTAGGCGGGAGAACCAAACATCAGCTCAGAGGACTTGGCCCTTTTAAAATACAGATGGGCATCATGTTCCCAGGTAAACCCGATTCCACCGTGAATCTGAATGTTCTCTGCCGCGGCAGAGAAATAGGCCTGGGAGCAAAAGGCCTTGGCTAAAAAGGCTACAGTTGGCAACTCCTCCGGTTCATTGTCCACAACCCAGGAGCCATAATAGGCGGCAGACCTAGCCGACTCAATGTCGACAAGCATATCGGCACACTTATGCTTGATCGCCTGGAATGATCCTATCGGCCTACCAAATTGAATCCTTGTTTTCGCGTACTCCACTGCCATCTCCAACACGTGCTGCGCACCCCCAACCTGTTCGGATGCCAGACAGATAAGTGACTTGTTGAGCATCGCCTCATAGTAGGCAATCCCAGCCCCCGGAGAACCCACCAACAGTGCCGGGGTTGCCTCGAACGCTAGCGTAGTCAACTTCCGTGTCATATCAAGAGAAAGCTGCGGCGCTTTTGAAATCGATCTTTCTGAACCGTCGACAAGGTAAAGGCTCGTCCCATCTTGATTCCTTGCCAGCACGAGAATATGTGTTGCAGTGAAGCCGTCAATAACGTATGGCTTCTTACCGCTTATATGCGCCACGTCTCCTGTAGTAGCGACAGTGGAGATCTCGATCGTGGACCAATCAGTATCGGATTCACTCGCTGCCACCGCAAGACGAACTTCTCCTGACGCGACCTGTGGAAGATAGTGCGAACAAATTACCTCATCCCCGGAGGCTAGGAGAAGATTTACCCCCATTGCAACGGTTGAGAAATATGGCGCACAAAGTAGGGCCCGTCCCATCTCTTCAAATACGACCCCCAATTCAACTTGGCCGTAGCCAAGCCCACCGAACTCTTCGGGTATTGCCACCGCCGTAAGCCCCAGTTGATTGGCCATCTGGCTCCAGACTTTCGGGTCGAATCCCTCTTCAGTCTCCATCAGTCGCCTAACCTCCGAAATCGGAGACCGATCCTCCAGGAAGCGGCGGACGGAGCGTCGAAATTCTTCCTGTTCTTCGCTGAAGGCGAAATTCACTTTGGCTCCCCTGTTGACCTTGGCCTTTGGAAACTACCTCTGAACAATTTTGAATACAAGCACTAGCCTTATCTAAACAAGAACAATTTACTCCAAGGTCATTTGTCGCGCACACCCGGGAGACGATATTGAGACTCGAACCATTCATATCCGAAAATGGATTGGAAATCTACCGTACCGTTGTGGTTCCCATTCAAAATAACGTCTACATCGTGAGATGCTTCGAAACAGGAGATTCACTTCTGATCGATGCCGCCAACGAACATCAGATTTTGATTGACATCTCAAGCCAATTGAAAGTAAAGACAATCGTCGAGACTCGTGGCCACTGGGACCATGTTGGCGCAGTCGAAGAGCTACGCAATGCCGGATACAGTGTTGGAGTCGCTGAAGATGACGCGAGAATGTTGCCGAGCTTCGACTACTTAATTGAAGACAACCAGACCATCGCCATAGGAAGACTCCGGTTCCATGCGATCCTGACACCCGGACATACTCCGGGGTCTGTGTGCTTCACTATTGAAGGGCACGACTTGGTATTCAGTGGCAACACACTGTTCCCCGGTGGTCCGGGCGCAACCCGATTCGAAGGTGGTGATTTCCCGACGATCATCGAATCCATCGAGACCAGGCTTTTCTCAAAATTACCTCCTCAGACTGTCGTGCTTCCTGGTCACGGCCCACACACTACTATCGGCGAAGAATCGCCCAAGCTGCCGGAATGGATCGCCCGAGGCTGGTGAATATGACTAACATCGGAATAACAAGTCACAAGAAACAGTAGGCAGATGGAAGAACCAGCAACAATTTTGTCAGCACTCCTTAATCGACGGTCCATCAGCCGCCTGAAAGAGCCCGGCCCAACGTTGGAACAGCTAGATACAATCATCAGGGCAGGCGCATCGGCCCCCGACCACGGACGACTCAAACCCTGGCGATTTGTCATATTCCAGGGCGAAGCACGATTTAGATTTGGAGAACTCCTGGCAGAGTCCCTAAAGCTGCGGATAGAAAGACAAGGGCTTACCGCGTCAGAAAGCCAGCTCGAAAAGGAGAAGTTCAAGCTTCTCAGGGCACCTGTCATCGTGGCGGTCTGTGCGGCCATAGATCATGAACATTCGATCCCGGCAATCGAGCAGTTCGCTGCCACCGCAGCTGCATGTGAAAACATGCTGATTGCAGCAACCGCCCTCGGTATAGGATCCATGTGGCGTACCGGAGATCCCAGTTACGACATCTCAATTAAGGCCGCCCTCAATCTGAAAGAGTCCGACATGGTGACTGGCTGGCTTTATTTTGGGTCAGCAGAAGCTAAAACTGTGCCAAATATTCAGAATTACAACCACAGTCAATATGTGACATATTGGCATTAGAAAATAAATATCGAATCAGAGTTTCTCCTATCGAGATAGGACTAATAGACTGTAGGCCATGGAACGTTCGCTTTTTGCAATTGAAGACCTGCATGTGGCCGCTGGAGAGCAGGAGATCCTCAAGGGCCTGTCGCTCACTGTCAAGAAGGGGGAAGTCCATGCAATCATGGGTCCAAACGGCTCGGGCAAATCGACCCTTGCCAATACCCTGCTGGGAAACCCGGACTACGAAATTACCTCGGGTTCCGTCCGCTTCCACGGTGAAGACATCACTCACTGGTCAACAGATGCAAGGGCTAAAGCCGGAATCTTTCTGGCGTTTCAATACCCTCAGGAAATTGCAGGTGTTTCTGTAATACAGTTTCTGCGACAGGCACTATCCGCCCGCAAGGCAACAGATGTTTCGGCAATTGAAATCCGCTTTTCAATGCTGGAATGGATGCAGAAGCTTGGCATGGACCCCTCCTTCGCACAACGGTATCTAAATGAAGGATTTTCAGGCGGAGAAAAGAAACGTAATGAGATACTTCAGATGGCGCTCCTGGAACCCGAGGTTGCGATTTTGGATGAGACCGATTCAGGACTTGATATTGACGCCCTCCGCGTGGTTGCAAGGGGTGTCAACGAAGTGCGCAAGGAAAACTCCGACCTTGGGGTGATTCTGATCACGCACTACCAGAGAATCCTTGACGAACTCTCGCCAGATTTTGTCCACGTTATGATCGACGGAAGGATCGTCGCCTCTGGCGGGATGGAACTATCGCAAAAGCTGGAATCTGAGGGCTACGAGGGATGGAGAGAATGAATACGCCCACCACTGCAACACCTTTAAATGTGACCGAAATCCGCAAGGATTTCCCAATCTTCACCCACCAGAATGGCAAGGCTCTTTACTTCCTTGATTCTGCCGCATCTTCCCAAAAACCGCTTTCAGTTTTGCAGGCGATGGACAACTACTATTCCACAACCCATGCAAACGTTCACCGTGGGGTTTACCAAATTGCCGAACATGCCACGGAACTGTACGAAGGCGCACGAGTAAAGATAGGCCGGTTCATTGGAGCCCCTAACCCAGCACGCGAGACTATTTTTACCAAGAATGCCACCGAATCCATAAACCTGCTCTCGACATGTCTTACGCGGGGCAGGTTGAAAAAGGGCGATGTGGTTGTTCTAACTGAGATGGAACACCATGCCAACCTGGTTCCATGGTTGATTGCAAAGGAACAGTTTGGAATTGAACTCCGCTACATAAAAGTGGACAGCGAAGGCTACCTCGCTCTCGACAACATCGACGAGATTCTTAGTGGTGCCAAAGTCCTAAGTGTGACACTTGCTTCCAATGTCCTTGGAACGTTGCCCCCCGTTGCCCATCTTGCAGAATTGGCTCATAAGCATGGTGCCATTGTCATTGGAGATGGTGCCCAATTCGTCCCACACATGGTAACCGACGTAACCGATTTGGGCCTGGATTTTCTTGCCTTCACGGGCCACAAGATGCTGGGCCCAACTGGTATTGGGGTACTTTGGGGCAAGTCAGAACTTCTTGAGGCTCTGCCGCCTTTCATGGGCGGAGGCGATATGATCACAGACGTTACCCTTGATGGGTTCACTCCGAACGAGCTCCCGTGGAAATTTGAGGCAGGCACTCCGCCTATTGCAGAGGCCATTGGACTGGGAGCTGCAGTAGACTACCTGCAGGATCTAGGCATGCAAAATATAAGGGAACACGAAATCAAACTCCTCTCCTATGCATTCGAAAGACTTGAATCGAACTTCGGAAAGAACATAGTTATCCACGGTCCGAGAAATATTCAAGACCGAGGCGGTGTTATCTCATTTGACTTCAGAGATATTCACCCTCATGATATATCCCAAATACTCGACCAAAGCGGGGTCTGCGTCAGGGCAGGTCATCACTGTGCCAAACCTCTCATGCGGCACCTTGGAATTGCTGCAACTGCCCGAGCGTCGTTTCATATCTACAATGAGCCGGCAGATGTGGATGCTCTGGTAGATGCACTTGGTAAGGCCCAAGCTTTTTTTGGCTAGGTTAAAAAAGGAGAAACAATGCCTGGTCTTGAAGACCTCTATAGAGAAATAATTCTCGATCACTACAGGAACCCGCGCAACGAAGGTACGTTTCCCACTCCGCCGGCGATCAAAGCCGAGGGACACAATCCTCTGTGCGGCGACGAACTCACCGTATTTCTAATTCTGGATGGTGATGTGATCAAAGACATTCACATCACTGGCCAGGGATGTTCTATCTCACGTTCCTCCGCTTCATTGATGTCTGTCGCAGTCAAGGGAAAGTCCCTCAAGGAGGTTGACCACCTCTTGAAGATCTTCAAGTCGATGATGTCGATTTCCACCAATGCCAGCGGTGAACCAGAAGCAGTAGAGCCAATCGAATACTCCGAAAGGGAGTTGGGCGAGTTGATCGCACTGCAGGGTGTCGTAAAGTTCCCTGTAAGAATCAAGTGCGCAACTCTTTCATGGAATACCCTCGTTCAAGCACTTGAGGATAGGGCGAGCTGAAAGTCGAAAACCTTTACAATCAAGTAAGGGGGCCATATGGCCCCCTTACTTGATTCGATCGCAGGTCTTCGCAGCTATCGATACCTTGCTATCCACCTACCGGCCGCGCAAATGCTGCAATGAAGTCTCTAGCGGTACCCTCGAAATAGCGCTGGGGCGGTCGCTGCATGTTGTAGACCAGCCGCGTCCCATTCGAAGGAGCTGCCAATCCGCCATTTGGAGGATTGAAGTAAAAATAGTCGACCCAAGTGGTGTTGATATCCAGCTCCATAGCACGCACCGCTCCTGCCCGTTGGAGCAGTCCCGCGAGCGTGGCGACACTCAATCCGGGTCCGGCGGCGTAAACAATTGCCCCGTTTGCGGTGACACCGACACCTGACCGCCACACCAAAACGCTGTTACCAACCGTGGCACCCCATTGCTGGTAATTGGGTGAGTAAACTCCGGAAGTGATCTTTCCATTATCCACTATCAGCGAGAGGTTCTGTCTGACGGACACGACATTTGAGGTGAGCTTCTGATCCCGTCCCCACGCAACCACGTTGGCGGTTCCGTTTGAATATATAACAAAGGAAGCCTGACCATTTACGAGGGGATCAGCGGTTCGGCCGTTGGAGTAGTACCCACCTCGGGCGTCTACCATCCTGAAGCCGGAGTTGAAAGCCGCCACCAACGACGCGGCCTGAGATGAATTTATTGGTGCCATGTTAGGCCACGGACCACCTCCGGGTTCAGCCCCACCTGCAAATAGGGTGAATGAAAGAAGCTTCGGATCCATCCATGCAAGTCCAGCCACCAAGGAAGTGTGAACCGGATCTGGGCGCATTGTAGTCACGTATAAACCATGCAGACCTCCAATTGTCCTTCCCTCAGGCTGCCAAACCCCCTCGCCGGGCAATGGATTCGGCACGAACGGAACAACATTTTGCGGAGTCGGTAAATGTGGAGGACCGGATGCTACGGTTGTAGAGGGCGACTTGACATGAGCAGTGTCCAGAATTGCACCCTTCGGAGGTGTGCCACCTTTTGGCGGCTGGTGCCATGTGTACCAGACATTTTCAGCTACCCTGAGTATTTGCCCACCTCCGTGTCCTCGCAGCCACTCGACCGCTTTCAGCGCTTCACTTTGCTGATTCGAAGCCGTCAAGGCGGACCCGAACGACCAAGTGAAGGTACTTAACAGCATCACTGCGACTACAAGGATTGCCGCTCTAAGCTTTGGACTGCGGACCCTGTGTTTCCGTCTACTTCTTGGATTGAAACTGCCACGCAAAGGTTGAACTGGTCGCATTTCTTGGGAGGTTTTCACTGTGCATAGATCCTAGGCGCTTAAGCTTACATAATCATGAAATAGCTGTTCAAGAGACATATATTTCTCAGATCGTAGGAATTCTGACGATAAACCTGGCACCTTTGGATCCATCGCGATTTCCTGTAACCTCCACCGTTCCCCCGTGCGCTTCCACGATGGCTCGCACAATTGCCAGGCCCAGACCCGAACCACCGTCGTCGCGAGATCTCGCCTCATCCAATCTTGTGAACCGTTCAAAGATCTTCTCCCTCAGCTCTTCTGGTACCCCCTTACCATCGTCGGCAACTTCGAGTTGCACCAATCCGCCTTCTTTATTGAGCGCGAACGTCACCCTGCTCTGAGCATGCCGGGCTGCGTTGTTCGACAGATTTCGAACCACCCGCAACAGGTAGTGAGGATCTCCCGTGACTCTTCCGCCACTGACTGCCCTGGTATCCACCGTCAACTTTCCCGAAAGTCGAAGCCTTGCCGCCTCACCAAGAACTAGATCGTCCATATCAACAGGTAGCAGAGTGTGAACCAGCACCTTACCGGAATCAGACTTGGCAAGCATCAGCAGATCCTCTACAATCCGTTGCATCCTCCTGGACTCTTCAAGTGCATCGATCGCAGTCCCCCGCCAATCGGTGGCCTCCGGATGAAGAAGGCCGACCTCAAGCTCAGTCTGAATCACAGACAGCGGACTTCGTAATTCATGAGACGCATCGGCCACAAAGCGCTTGGACCTCTCGGCGGAATTATCAAGCCTTTCGAGCATCTGATTCATTGTCACGGCAAGTTCTGAAATCTCGTCTCTAGCCGGAGGAACCGAAATTCTATTGTGAAGATTCGAACCAGTTATAAGAGCCACTTCTCTGCTGATACGCTCCACCGGTTTGAGCGCTCTTGCAGTCAGAAGTATCACCAGAAGCGCGACGACACCCAATAACAAAGGAAATGCAATCGAAATCACCCTGACGACGGTCAACGCTGATTGATCCACCGTAGCCATCGATTCCATAGCCACGATTCTGAACACTGAATCATAGGTCTTTGTTACCACCTTCTGAGGTTGGGCAACAGTAGAAGACTGAGCATTTTGCGAGTCCTGGCTGCCAGGACTGAGATTGAGCGTAAGACCGCTTGGCTCATTTGTGACCGTCAGATGTATGCCACCTGGAACGCCTACTACTGTCGTGACCATGACCGCCTGCCGATCAGACTCGTCCGGGTCACCAATGAGCATGCCTTTTGGGACAGCACGGTAGGAAACTTCCGTTTGTGGACTGTTGAACGAAGGCAGGGCTGAGGACTGCCCGTAAACGTTGGACGTCGATGCAATGACATTGTTCCGGGAATCAAGCACCTGAACAGCTATCTCGCTCCTAGGGAGAGGAAGCGGATTGGATATGGAACCTGAACTCACGAGCGAGGCGACCGCCGCCTCTTGAGTCCTGGTCTGGTTGATCACGGAACTTTGAAGCTGAGACCTTAGCGTCGTCAGCAATACCCTCGATGCGCCAAAGAGCGCAATCCCCACCACCAGAACAGATACGAGCGCAATCTTGAATCTAACGGAATAGAGCCACCGGTGGAACCAGGAGTAACTCCTTTGTCCATCTTGCGAAGCCACTTAGCTAGCCACCATTTTCCTCTAAGAGGTACCCCACTCCGCGTATAGTTCTGATTGCTCTCTTGTCGTACGGAGTGTCGATCTTCTTGCGCAAGTAGCCGATGTATACCTCAACGATATTCGAATCGCCTTCGAAGTCATAGTCCCAAACATGCTCAAGAATAACCTTCTTGGTGAGCACTTCGCCTTTCCTGCGCAAAAGAAGCTCAAGAAGGGAAAACTCTCTGGAAGTCAGAACGATGTCAACGTCCCCCCTGGTGACCGAGTGACTGGCCGGGTCAAGATGAAGGTTGCCGGCAGAGAGTACCACTGGCCGCTCGGATACTCCCCGCCTCAGTAGAGCACGCATCCTTGCCAACAAAACAGTGAAGGAGAACGGCTTTGATAGGAAGTCGTCAGCGCCAGTATCCAGCGATTCAGCCTCATCCAACTCACCATCCTTGGCCGTCAGCATGAGTATTGGAGTCCAGACTTCCCTCTCCCTGAGAGTTCCGCAAATCTTGAACCCGTTCATTCCCGGAAGCATTATATCCAATAGAATCAGGTCATAGGGGTTTTCTGTGGCCATCCATAGACCCTCGGTCCCGTTTTGAATGACGTCAACGGCAAAACCCTCGGCCTCCAGCCCCCTTTTCAGCGCTTCGCCCAAACGCACTTCATCTTCGATTACCAGGACCCTCATCCGTTGCCTCACTAAAAACTCTAGAGTACCCAACTGCCACTCTAGCCTTGGCCTTTCTAAAATGAGTTATCAAGACGTTGTTCTTGCTTATTGTCCCTATACCATAAGCCGCCACTAATTAGTAATGCCTAAGAAAGATCATCGCAAAGACTTCTGCATTTTCACTTAAACCGACATGACCTTTGCACAGAAACCCGAGCCTCGGCCAAAGAAAGCAAAAAGGGGGAACCGGCAAGTTGACAAGAAACTGCAGTCATAGGGTTCAGAATTTTCCGGTAAAACGCGAATACCATAATCCGGGGTTAAAGAATGATACTGAGCCGAGCAGCGCCCGACCCAGTATCACAATATCGTCGCGAGTGCGACGCCCCCTCCGCAAGAACCTCTGGCCAGTGGCACTCCCCAGGGCCACTTACCTACTTTCAACACTATACACTGCTTGTGAAAAATTTCACAATCGTTGAGCAGAATTTTGTGAAAACCGTCACAATTTATCTTGGAAGTCCAAAAATGTCGGCCCCAATGGCTTCTTTGAGGTCCTCGGTAATACCGTATTCGGCATATCCAGTCTTTTCCAATTGTTCGGCAAGTTCCGAGCCGCCGGTAGCAACGATCTCGCCACGTACCAATACGTGCACACGATCGGGACGAAGCTCCTTCAATAACCTGGAATAGTGGGTGATTGCCAGCACACCCAGTTGATCGTCATTGGTCGCCCTCTCCACTCTTTTTGAAACGTCGCGAAGTGCATCGATGTCCAGTCCAGAATCAATCTCGTCAAGAACTGCAAATTTTGGCCTGAGCACTGCTAGCTGCACCATCTCGTTCCGCTTCTTCTCTCCGCCGGAGAAATCAACATTTAACGATCTTCCCAATAAAGCAAGTGGAAACCCGAGCTCATTTGCCTCCCGCAGGACGTTCTCATGGAGACCGGACGCATCTTTGGCACCGGTTTCAAATGCGGCATTCAAAGCATCTTCAAGAGAGACTCCTGGAACTTCTATGGGATACTGGGAAACAAGGAACAGTCCCGCCTGGGCTCTCTTCCATGCCGGCAAAGCAAGAATATCTTCGCCGTCTAAATGAACCGATCCACCTGTCACCTGATAGCCAGGCTTTCCCATCAGAACATGAGAAAGGGTCGATTTACCTGAGCCATTCGGACCCATTATGGCATGAACTTCTCCGCTCTTGATCTCCAGATCTATTCCACGGAGAATTTCTTTTGGACCAACATTTGCCTGCAGATTCTCTATCCTGAGTACATGCTGTAAAGTCAACTTATCACCACCAAAACTCTGTCCCCCTCGAGGACCACGTCATAAACAGGCACTGGTTTGGTTGCCGGCAGACACGTCGGCTTGCCTGTCTCAAGTGAAAACGTTGACCCGTGTTTCCAACACTCAAGCTCTTTTTCTTCCACAAGCAGCTCACCTTCCGAAAGTGAATAGTTGGCATGGCTGCAGCGGTCGCCAATTGCGTAGAAGGTATCCTCTATTCGAACGAGTGCTATCGCAAGACCATCGGTATCAAACCTCCGTGCCGTGCCACTTGGCATATCGTCTTTGCCGCATAGATCGATCTTTCTGCTCATTGCTGCAAATCCTCCCACTTCCTTGCCGCCAAAACCATGAGTGCACCCTTTACTCCAGGGATCTCTATCCTTTCGGCCATTTCGGCAAAAAACCCTCCGACGATCAGCCTCTGCACCAGGTCGGGCTTGATCCCACGGCTCTCAAGGTAATATTGCTGATCCTCGTCGATCGGCCCAACTGAAGAAGCGTGGCTGCACCGTACATCATTCTCTTGTATATCAAGATTCGGAACTGAATCTGCCCGGGCTCCTTCGGAAAGAACGAGATTCTTATTCGTTTGAAAGGCGTCAGTAGAACTTGCGCCTTTGTCCACTTTGATCAATCCCGAATAGACCAGGTGCGAATCGTTTGCCGCCGCGCCTTTGAAGTAGAGTTCACTTCTGCCGTTCCTGGCGCTGTGCTCTTGAAGAGTCCTGAAGTCAAGGACCTGGTCTCTGCTGCCGAAGTAGGCGGCATTGAGACTCGAATCGGCACCTGCCCCAGCGATCGTCGAAGTTGTGAACAGCCGGGCATAGTCACCTCCCGCGACTATGGACATCGATCGCAACCTGGCATTGGCCATTAGCCGTGACGCCTGATGGCCAACCATAGTGCATTTTGGGCCAAGGTCTTGCAATAGCAGATACGAAAGACTCGACCCCTCCTCCTGGAAGATCTTCGTCATGGGCACCGCCAACAACTCTGACTCCGTCGGAGACAGCAACACCTCAATCACCTGAGCCCTAGCACCGGACTCCAACTTGATGCAGAAATTTGGGAAAACTGCAGTCGCCTTGTCGGCATCAAGATATCTGAGGACAATCACTGGCCTGGCGGAATCGTACTTTGAAGAAATTGAGAGTGAAATCGGATGTGACAAAAGAGCGTTCAGATGCGAAAACAGATCTGCACCCGAAAAGTCATACGCTATATCTTCTGGATCCAACAACCTCAGCGAAATTTCAGCGGGTGGCTCGAATCCAGGATCAATGATGCCGTTGTAAGTCTTGATAACCAAAGGCTCAATACTGGCCTCCAAGACTGAGCCAGCCATAACCGAATCGGATTCCCTGACTCTTGATTGATCGAAATCTATCGAATACTTGGCGAGATCGAGATCATCAATGCTGGAATAGCGCCACTCCTCAATTTCGGAGGTTGGCATCTCCAGCGAATCGACTGTCGCTCTGATCTCGCTGATACGTGGGGACCCGCCATGTCTGGCTACAGCACCTTCAAGGCCTTTGGTCCATGCGCTCGAGAGTTGAATTTTTACTCCTTAAGTGTCGCAAAGCATCAAAACGGTTTACAGGTTTACCGTTAGATTCTACTACCGCATGCTTAATTTCTAACAACCAGATGTTAGTAAATAGCTTCAACAGCCAACAAAGAAGATCGGAAATTGGCAAATTGCTTAATAGCAGTCTAACGAAGCGCTATAGTCGCTGATGTGGAGCCGACTGTAACACCGGTGATGTACACAGAAGTCAGGGGTCATACCGGCTACCTCTGGCTCGACCGGGCCGAGAGATCAAACGCCATGGGAACTGAGTTTTTTGAGCAGTTGCCGGAGACGGTCTCAGAGCTTGACAGCAATCCCGATGTGAGAGTCATTGTCATCGGCTCTACATCCAGACACTTTTCAACTGGCCTTGACCTGACCGAGATGCAACGGCTTCTCATGGGTACACCTGACGGTGGTCGCACAATGGACCTTGGCACGATCAAGGATCTCCAAGACAGCATCGGTTCGTTGGCTGCCTGTAAAAAACCCGTCATTGCCGCAGTGAGCGGCTACTGCATCGGTG
Source organism: Actinomycetes bacterium (assembly GCA_021777475.1). GTDB lineage: Bacteria > Actinomycetota > Acidimicrobiia > Acidimicrobiales > Acidimicrobiaceae > SCQM01. Next base: position 13,798 of record JAJYDM010000007.1, read on the forward strand.
GAGGTGTCGACCTCATAGCTTGCGCGGACGTGCGTCTGTGTTCAGCTGATGCGACATTTTCTGTGCGTGAGACGAGACTTGCAATGATCGCCGACCTTGGGTCGTTGCAGCGGCTTCCCGCCATCATGGCACGAGGCCACCTCTGCGAAATTGCTCTCACCGGAAAGGACGTTTCTGCAACTGCGGCGCATGAAATTGGCCTCGTCAATCATGTCTACCGCGACAAGGTTGACCTGTTTAATAATGCTGCGGCACTCGCGAGCGAGATCGGCGCAAACTCACCTGCGGCAACCCAGGGCGTGAAAGAGTCTCTGAAAAACCATTATGACAAAGAGATCGCCGAAGAACTGGATTTCGTTGCCGGGCTAAACCTGCTCCAGCTCAGATCTCCTGATCTCATCGAAGCAGTTAAGGCACACCTTGAGAAGCGCAAACCGCACTTCGGTGATGACTAGGCCTTCTTTCGCCTGAAGAATAGGCCCTTCTTTGACTTCTTCTCTTCTTTAAGTACGTCATCTAGAACCTCAGGCAGGACTGAATCCACTACAGCTTCTGCATCGCGCAACATCGCAGATATTTCCTGTGGATCGCCATCAGGCTCTTCCTCTGTCTTCGGGGGTATCAGAGATCCGTGCACCCAGGCGACATCGGCAAGTCTTCGCTCGTATCTGGCACAGTCGCTGGGACAGCGCCACGGAGCTTCAGGAGCAAGATCTAAAACACAAAACCGCGCAACTTCCCCGGAAGGGTATGTCCTACTCTGAAAATGCTTACATTCTTCCCGCATCGCCATTGATCCCAACCTATTCGATCCCTGAATGTTTCAAGTTCATTCATATTGCCATGCTGACGGAATATATCTAACGCCAAGCGCCTTAAGTAATTAAACGTTTTAAACGATACTCAGACCTTCCCCAGAATTCTCAAAGCTTTACAGTGCAGAATGTATCTAAAGCAACAGACAAGAACGTTTCAACAACAGGTGGTAAAAGTGGAAATCAACCAAAACGAACCAAATGACACTCCTGAGGCAAAAGGTGCCGGGGACCTAGGTTCGCGAGACACCTTTGAAAACTCTTCCGAAATAAACGAGTCAGTTGCCGCACCTTCCAATGGAGATGCCACGGAACTCGATTCAACTACCGATTCTCTCCCAGGCAACCAAATTCCCGGAGCCGAAATCCAGGAAGCGCAGCTTCTTGGCGATGAAGAGACCACCGATTCTCTACCTTCTATCCCCAAGCCATTCCCGGAACCTGATTACCCCCTCTCAGGTCCCGGGAATGGTGCCCCCACCAAGAGGAAGAGGGCAAAAAGAGAACGGAAACCACTATCCCCGCTTGCCAAAGCGGTTACAGTAGCCGCTGTCGTATCTCTCATCCTTGGCGGTTCGGCCGGGGCCGTTGTAGCCAAGCTGACATCATCCAATACGTCTAAGACAACTGTCATCACCACACCGAGTACCAATGGCACTGTCACTGCCACACCTACCGACATACAAGGAATTTTGTCCAAGGTTGAGCCCGCTGTAGTCGACATTCAAACAAGCGGGACAATAACCCAGGGCGGATTCTTTGGAGGCACACAACAATTTCAAGCCGCTGGAACTGGAATGATAATTACTTCCAATGGAGAGGTGCTCACCAACAATCACGTCATTGCAAACGCGTCCACCATCAAGGTCCAACTGTTCAATCAGACAAAATTGTACAATGCGACCGTCATTGGCGCTGATCCATCACATGACGTGGCGGTCATCAAGATCCAGGGCGTATCAAACCTTCCCACCGTCACATTCGGAAAATCATCGAGCCTTCAAGTTGGTGATTCCGTAGTGGCAGTGGGTAATGCCTTGGCGCTGCAGGGCCTGCCTACGGTTACGCAAGGAATTGTCTCAGGTTTGCACAGATCGATATCGACAGGCTCCAACGGCACAACGGCCGGACCAACTACTCTGACTGACATGATCCAGACTGACGCGCCAATAAATCCAGGTAACTCTGGTGGCCCGTTGGTGAACTCAAGCGGTCAAGTGATCGGCATGAACACCGCAATCATTGCCAGTACCGGCTCCGAGCCGACACAAAACATCGGCTTTGCAGAGGCAATCGATTCGGTACTGCCAATTGTCCATCAGATTGAAGCCCACCCGAATACATCCACCAGCACGATAACCAGCGGCAAGGCGTTCCTTGGAGTTGACATCGAAACCTTGACGCCACAGATCGCGGCCCAGCTTGGCCTGCCTTCAAACCTATCGGGCGTTATCGTAATTCAGGTGGTGCCTGGTTCTCCGGCAAGCACTGCAGGCATCACAGCCGGTTCAGTTATAACCAAGGTCGACAATACAACAGTGAAGACGGCAGCAGAGCTGGTAACGGCAATCCAAAAGAAAGCGGCTGGGGATCGAGTCACCATCTATTGGACAAATAGCAGCGGATCTGGGTCGGCAGTCGTCACACTGGGAAGTGCACCAACCGCCTGACCTGCACATAGGCTCCACATAGGCTCCAATTCGAACTACAGGGGAACACAATAAATGCAGCCGCTGCAATCCAAGACAGTGATCGGCCGAGTATTGGTGGTCGACGACGAAACACCCATAACAGAATTGGTGACCATGGCCCTCAGGTATGAAGGGTACCAGATGGAACAAGCTCATTCGGGACGGGAAGCAATCGAGAAAGTCACACAGTTTCATCCAGATCTGCTCATTTTGGACATAATGATGCCAGATCTGGATGGTTACGAGGTGGCAAGAAGGCTTCGACAGGAAAACCAGCAAGTTCCAATAGTCTTTTTGACCGCAAAGGACTCCACCGAGGACAAAGTTCGTGGGCTGGGCATAGGCGGTGACGACTACGTAACCAAACCTTTCAGCCTCGAAGAACTCTCGGCTCGCGTTGCGGCCGTACTGAGGCGGACGCGCGGGGACTCCTCCACCTCCACCAGACTTGTCTTTGAGGACTTGGAGCTGGATGAAGAGACGAGAGAGGTATACAGGGACGGTAACGTAATCGAACTCACGGCGACTGAGTTCCGCCTACTGAGATTCCTCATGTTAAATGCTAGAAGAGTAGTGTCAAAGGCTCAAATTCTGGACCATGTCTGGGAATACGACTTTGGCGGCGACGCTAATATTGTCGAAACCTACATCTCCTATCTGAGAAAAAAGATCGGCACTTCAGATGATGCACCCTTGATCAAGACGATCAGAGGTGTGGGCTACTCGCTTAGGAGCCAATCAAATCCAAAGTAGGATATTGCCGTGCAATGGAAAAAACTGTCACTAAAGGCGAGACTCGTCGTTGCAGTGACGTCATTGCTGTTCATCGGAATGGTCATAGCCGACATAGCGACCTATTCCGCCCTCAAGTCCTTCTTGGTGACAAAACTCGACCAACAACTGGTTGCTTCAGTAACTCCGGCATCGCGATCACTTGCCAGGGCGATGCTAGGAGAAAATGTAAGTCAGTCAGAATTTGCATTCGTACCATTTGGCAGTTATGGCGAATTGATCACCAGCAACGGGTCGTCTTTTGTTGCCGCATTTGTTCAGAATCCATCTCAGGCGGGTTCTCCGCCAACGCTACCCTCAATCACTCCCAAGAACAATCCGGTTGCCTTGAACCGGCCATTCAATGTGGCCAGCACCGGTGATCCCAACCTTCATTACAGGGTCATCGCAGAGAAGAACTCGACCACCGGTGCGATAACCATTTTGGCAATTCCCTTAACCGGCGTTGCAGCAACTCTGGGCCGCCTGGTCTTAATTGAAATCCTTGTCTCGCTCTCCGTCCTGATTGTTCTGGCGGCCCTTGGAACTTATCTTGTAGGATTAGGTCTGAGACCTCTTGACAAGATGGCAGAAACTGCCAATGAAATCTCCGAGGGTAACCTCTCGGCAAGGGTCGAGACAAAGGACAACCAGGCAACCGAAGTTGCCCGGCTTGCGAAAGCCCTGAACTCGATGCTTAGCCAACTCGTCACGGCCCTGGAACGCAGAGGCCAGTCGGAGGCTAAACTTCGCCGATTCGTTGCCGACGCATCTCATGAACTGCGAACCCCGCTGACGTCGATTCGGGGGTACGCCGAACTAGTGAGACAAAGGTCGGGCACACTTGATGAGTCAGAAACAAAACGAGCGATGGAGAGGATCGAATCGGAATCGATCCGCATGGGGAGTCTCGTAGAGGATCTGCTCTTGCTGGCGAGACTTGACCAAAACCGGCCGGTCGAAAAGCTGCCAGTTGATTTCACAGAACTTGTGAACGACTTGATCCAGGATATCCGAACTGTCGAACCTTGCAGAAATATAGAAGCATCTGTGGAGGACGACCTTTGGATCATCGGCGACAAAAACCGCATCACCCAGGTGATCTCAAATCTGTTTTCTAATCTGCGATTTCATACCCCCGAATGCACTCCTGCAAGAGTCTCGCTCGGACACATTCAACCGAACGAGCTTAGACAATTTGAAGGCCTCGGCCTTGTGAGGGCCGACGACGACGACTTCACCGTCCCTTCTGAAGGCAAGTATGAAATCATTCGTTTCGCGCTGGTTGATTCCGGCCAAGGGATAGAAAAGTCAGCCCTCAAAAACGTTTTCGAGAGGTTCTATCGGACTGAGTCTTCACGGTCTCGTGATTCCGGCGGAACTGGACTTGGACTTTCGCTGGTCGCATCGATAATTCGAGCACACGGTGGAAGTGCCTGGGTCGCCAGTGAAGGCCTCTCAAAAGGTACAACCTTTGGATTTGACCTGCTGATCGACGTCTCTGAAATCAATGATTCGGCCGATTTATAGCCCATTACTGCTCAACCTGAACCTACCGAAATGGGCAATCACTCGTATGACAGCGTCAACAGCTACTGGAATTTGTCCAATAAAATCAAGTTTTTTGGCGCAACCGGTGGCTTGAGCCCAAAATCTTTGCAAGACTCTGTGAAATGGAGCTAAATGAGTTGATAAACCATTTCAAGCAAGAATGCCAGCAATTCGCCACCTTATGCGCCCCGGTACTTGATCATGCCGTGCCGAGCTGTCCCGGCTGGACTGTTCAAGATCTCATAGAACACCTTGGAACAGTTCATCGCAGAGCGGCTTTGCGCGTGGGAACAGACGTTGATCCAACTGGTTACGAGCTTAATCTTCCAACCGAATCTTCGGAGATACTCACTTGGTTCAACGAAGGCTGGCAAAACCTCTACCAAATATTTACCACCTATCCGGCCGACTATAAGGCTTGGAACTGGAGCGGGAAAGACCAGACACTTGAATGGATGATCAGGCGGCAAGCTCATGAGGCTGCAGTCCACCGTTTCGACGCCGAACTTGCACACATGGGAATTCCAAGTGTAAATGCCATCAAGTCATTACCAGCCGAATCAATACCGTTCGGATTTGCACCACTATTCGCGAAGGATGGAATCGACGAAAGACTCGATGTCACAATTGCCAGCCGAAGGAACCTCGTGGGCTCGTTACCAGGATCTCTACATCTGCACGCAACCGACATAGATGCCGAATGGACAATCAGGCTGACCGACGGAGTCATGACCATTGACAGAGGACATCAAAAAGCGGATGCCGCGATCAAGGCAACGGCTTCGGAATTGTATCTATGGAGCTGGGGTCGTCTGCCTGCGGACATACTTCTGTGTTTTGGCGATTTGGAGGTTATTGATGCATGGAAAAAGCTCCCCGCCTAAGGCGGGGAGCTTTTTCATCTGCTAGGAAGCCTCCGGCAGAACCAAAAACCTCTATCCGATCGAACCATCCATCTGAAGTTCGATCAACCGGCTCCATTCGACGGCATACTCCATCGGAAGCGTCCTTGTTACCGGCTCAATGAAGCCATTGACGATCAGACCCATGGCCTGTGACTCCGACAGCCCGCGAGACATAAGATAGAACAGCTGCTCATTTCCAATCTTGGAAACTGTCGCCTCATGTCCAATCTGGGCATCGCGTTCGTTGACTTCCATATATGGCTTGGTTTCTGAAATTGAATGATCGTCAAGCAGCAAAGCGTCACATCGGACAAAGCTTCGTGAACCCTTCGCCCCCTCATCCACATGGACCAACCCTCTATATGTCGATGTCCCCCCATCTTTGGAGATGGACTTCGAAATGATCGTAGAGCTTGTCTCTGGTGCCGCGTGAACCATCTTTGCACCGGCGTCCTGATGCTGGCCTTGTCCGGCATATGCCACTGAAAGAACTTCGCCGGAAGCCTTGGGCCCGACAAGGTACACAGCTGGATACTTCATGGTCAAACGCGAACCGATGTTGCCGTCGATCCACTCAACCCGGGCTTCAGCCTCAGCTCGAGCCCTTTTGGTAACGAGGTTGTACACGTTGTTTGACCAGTTTTGTATTGTGGTGTAAGTAATCCTTGAACCTGGCTTGGCGATGAGTTCCACGACTGCCGAGTGAAGGGAATCGGTTGAATAGACAGGGGCTGAACATCCCTCGATGTAGTGAACCTGCGACCCCTCGTCGGCAATTATGAGCGTACGCTCGAACTGCCCCATGTTCTCCGCATTGATCCTGAAATACGCTTGCAGCGGCATCTCAACTTTGACGCCTGGTGGTATGTATATAAACGACCCCCCGGACCACACTGCACTGTTCAAAGCCGCAAACTTGTTGTCATTTGGGGGAATGATCGTCCCGAAATGTGCACGGACAAGATCTGGATACTCCCGCAAAGCCGTATCCATATCGGTAAAAATAACGCCCTGCGCTGCAAGGTCTTCCCTATTCTTGTGGTACACAACCTCAGACTCGTACTGAGCTGTCACCCCAGAAAGGTACTTGCGCTCTGCCTCGGGAATTCCCAACTTTTCATAAGTGCGTTTAACCGATTCCGGAAGCTGATCCCAGGAACTCACCTGCTTTTCAGTCGGCTTTATATAGTAAAAAATATCGTTGAAATCAAGGTCAGGCATATTGACTGCGAACCATGGGAGCATAGGTTTTTTCTCAAAATACCTAAGAGAGCGCAATCTAAACTCCCGCATCCACTCAGGTTCGCCTTTCATCCAAGACATCTCTTTGACGATCTCTTGATTAAGACCCTTCTTCGGCTTAAAGACATAGTCCTCGACATCCGCCCAACCAAGTTGATATTTGCCGAGATCTAGACCAGCTGTAGACATTATCGATCCGCCTTCAGAACTTGAAAAACACCTCTTTGGATCACTCTCACAGATATATTCTAGGGCTTTGACAAATTATCCCTATCTGGATAGTAATAACTATGCCACTTTTTCTTGTTCTTGCCAAGACATGAACCCGGCCAAACCGAAAAAACTATAAATTTCAACTAGCCTTGGCAGGAATGACAACTTTAGAAGACTTGTTCCAAAGCGCGGGCGCTCCTCCGAAAGCTGAGAAACTCCCAGTCACCCTTACACACTTCGAAAACGATCGGATTGACGAGTACTACTGGATGCGCGATAGAGAATCGCCCAAAGTCGCCGACCTGCTCATGGAGGAAAACTCATACACGAAAAGAGTTATGAGCGAGTTGGAGGACCTGGAAAATCGTCTCTTTGGTGAAATCAGGGAGCGGGTTAAAGAGACCGACCTTTCCGTTCCCGTTCGAAAGGGCAACTACTTATACTTCTCCAAGACAGAGGAGGGAAAACAGTATCCCATTCACGTCAGAAGGAGGGTCGACAAGGAATCAGAGGAGACACTCCTGGACGAGAATCAAGAATCCATTGGACACGATTTCTTTGCCTTGGGCGGGCTGTCGATCTCGCCAAATGAGGGCCTTATCGCTTATCTGACGGACATTGATGGCTCTGAACTATACACTCTCACGATCCGAAATATATCGGAGCCCGAAAAGATATTGGCACAACTTGAAGAGTGCTACTACGGCATTGCATGGTCACTCGATTCCAAGTTTGTATTTTTCACAAAGACAGACACCCAGATGCGTCCCTATCAAGTATGGAGATTGGATCTCGAAGAAGGTAAAGCTGAACTGGTATTTCAAGAAGATGATGAAGGCTACTTCGTCGGGATCGGAACCACAAAGGACGACAGGTTCATAGTTGTCGACGCGGCCTCGAAAACCACTAGCCAGATTTTCCTAATCGACGCCTACTCTCCCCTGAGACCACCAGAACGCTTCACCGAGAGAGTCAAGGGCCTGGAATACTCCATCGAGCATTGGCGAGACAAGTTCTTCGTAGTAACGAACCGCGACAATCCCGACTTTAGCCTCATGGTGGTGGACCAAGGCACCAATGACCACAGATACTGGGAACCATATCTCGAAATCACTCAAGGTGTTCGTCTGCTCGAAATTGAAGTCTTTTCCGACTTCATAGCGATAGAAGAGAGGCATCAGGCGACCACGCGACTGCGCGTAATCGACCTGCGCTCAAGAGCAATCTACGAAGTGCCCAAGACAGAAGAAGTGTCGTCAATCTACATTGGAGAGAACGAGGAGTTCGACTCCAAAGTGCTCAGATATGAATACTCTTCGATGATCACCCCCAGATCGGTCTTCGATCTTGACCTGGAATCTAGGTCATCCACTCTCCTCAAGCAGACTGAAGTATTAGGTGATTTCGCAAGCTCCAACTACACCACCTTCAGGGTCTGGGCCGATTCGAGAGACGGCACAAAGATCCCAATTTCCGTACTCTGTCGTTCAGACATCATCCCAGACGAAAAAGGCCATCCAACCCTACTCTATGGGTATGGCTCATATGAGCACTCGATCGATCCAGCTTTCTCTTCGCTTCGACTGAGCCTCATCAATCGCGGTATGGTTTTCGCCTACGCTCACGTCCGGGGAGGCGGTGAAATGGGCCGAGCCTGGTATCTGGATGGAAAACTTGAAAATAAACCTCATACATTCACAGACTTTATCGATTGCACCAGGGCACTCGTAGACCTGGGATGGTCCGATCCCAAAAGAATTGCGGCCAGAGGCGGAAGTGCCGGGGGCATGCTAATGGGAGCAATTGCCAATATGGCACCTGACCTTTATCGAGCCATTGTTGCCGAAGTTCCGTTTGTGGACTGTCTCACTACGATACTTGATCCCTCCCTACCCCTGACCACCTTTGAGTGGGAGGAGTGGGGCAACCCGGTTACCGACAAAACGATCTACGACATCATGAAGTCATATGCTCCCTACGAGAACGTGGTCCAAGCTCAGTACCCCTACATGCTTATCACGGCGGGAATTAATGACCCCCGTGTCTCGTATTGGGAGCCGGCAAAGTGGGCTCAAAGACTGAGAGATAGGACAATCAACCCCAGAATCATCCTGAAAACGGAGATGGGAGCCGGCCATCAAGGCCCTTCTGGAAGATACGAGACCTGGCACGATGAAGCGTTTGTCTATGCATTCATTCTGTCAGCGCTAGAGCTTGAATAGTGACAGTCACCAAAGTGTCAGCTCCAAGCGGTCTTGCATGAGACTTGATATAAAACTGACATGGTTGGCCTGGCAACAAGAATCAGAACTATGGTCGGCCTATCGTTGCCACTCGCCCATTTCACAAATTATTCGTTAACCCGAACACCCCTAAGCCTTGACACCCTGTCTGAAGGTGAAGTTATATACGCCCGGCGCTGCCGAGAAACTGACCGGCTGCCCATTTGCGGTGATGGTAAGGACACCTACATTTCCTGTACGAATCCACATCGAGCTAGTGAGGGTAAACGTCTTGCTTCCGCCACTTGGAATTATCCCTTCCCATAGCACCTTCGACCCCGGTGCAACGGACTCTTCGACCCAAGCTGGCGCAGAGGCACTAATCCCTATAGTGATTGAAGGCGAGTTCACAAAATAAGTTGCACCCACATTATCAGCCGTCGTCGGCGTCAGAGGGCCTGCAGGAGCTATAGGTGCCTCGGTAGTGGCCGTAGTCGACTTTGACTTGCCTATTGGTTTCGTCGAAGTTACCGAAACCGAACTTTTGCCCGACGTATTTGGATTTGAGGAGTTCAAGGAAACCACAACAGCCCCGAAACCCACGAGCACGATCACCGATGCCGCCGCCAGGATCTTGGTGTTGAACCGCCGGTCGAATCCAAAAACTCGAGCACCTGGTGGCTCCTCAGCTGCCTCTTGCGCCGCATCATCGAATCGGAGGACCTCGGTATGTACTTTCGAACCACCTGGTCTAGCGCTTGAGCTCAACCGCGCACGCCTTTGCACTGGAACCGATTTCTCCATGGGCACCACGGGCATCTCAGCATCGAGCGGAGCATCATCCGTGTGCGGCTTCGCTTGAATCTGAGAGGCCTGCATTTCATTGGCATGACGTTCACCAAGGTATGGGCTCTTGTTTGATGGGCGACCTCTCCTAGATGTACCAGAAGTTGCAGAACCCGCCCGGTATACACGTCTCTTAGATGAGGAGGGCCCTTTTACTCCGGTGGCTTTGCCGACGACCCTTACATGTGATGGAAGTGACGTGAAACTGTCGGACCCAGCCTCAGCGACACCGTCATCCGAGTGGTTTTCAGATTTAACGACACCAGACAGTTGATCCATATGCTGGTGAAAACTGGCAATGGATTTCTTTTCCGATCGAGCCCTCGATGAAAGCGCAGCTCCAAGGAAAATTACAACTACCAATACTAATAATGCCAAAACAAATAAAGCCAACTCTTACCTCCGGACTTACCGTCGCTAGAGCAGGTACAACAACTAAGGCCCCGTTTTCACGATATTTGGCAAAAAGTAAGAACACACAAAGACAATGACATGTGGGAACCTATGAATCCTCACTTAAAGGGTATCTGATCAGGATCGCATTACTGCACGTGGAAGCAAATACTCCTTGATATCTCTTCTGAGAGGGTTTTTTGCGTCTCTCGGTGAGTAAATCGGCGAATCAACCGCCCACCTAGCGCCGATTTCAGGATCGTCCCATGCAACGCCAAGTTCGTCAGAGGGATTGTAGTAACTGTCCACAAGATATGTCAGGGTCATGTCGGTGATGGCCGCGAAGCCGTGGGCAACTCCGGGTGGAATGAAGATACCGATTTCGTTCGAATCACCCGCTTCGATCTCCAGAGTTCTGCCTTCGGTCTCGGATCCAACTCTCAAATCATGGAGGACAACCTGGGCTCTGCCCCGGAGAACATACCAGTAGTCGGCTTGATGGAGATGGTAGTGCAGTCCTACTAGCGATCCAGAAGTCTTGTCGGATCGCGACCCCTGAACCATTTCTCTACCAAGGGGAAACCATGAACGCCTGTAACTCTCGAGAAAACGACCACGGTCATCGGCAAACGACTGAGGTTCAACAATCATCACATCTGCTATCCGTTCAGATTCATACACCTTGGCCACATTCAACCTCGCCTTGCAATTTGGTCCGACACTCTTCGCTGAGATCTTACAAGGAGAAACTGACGTTTACCATATCGCCAGCGACAGTCCGCCGACGACAACCTGAACAACCGCAAGAACTCAAAATTCTCGCATTACCTACATTGCATAGCCGGACCAGAAGGAGCGGTCAGGTGTCCCGAAGCTGAATAAACCCGCCAAAATTTCCACGAAAATAGGCCAAAGGCTCATTGACGTGGTCGACTTGCCCCACGGCAACAACTCTGCCGATCGCTATTAGGTGATCTTCGACCTCAATTGATTGCACAAGTTCGCAGTCGAGCCAGACCAATGCCGCGTTCAGTACCGGATTGCCACTTTCGCGAGACATCCATGAATGAGTCGTGAAACGGATGCTCGGATCCATGAATGCGAAGTCTCGGGCAATCCGGGCCGAATCAGTACCAAGAATATTCACGCAAAACTTCTGGCGCATTGCAATGGTGGAAAAGGTTCGCGAAGTTCGCGCCAATGAAATCAATATTGTCGGTGGGTCAAGAGATAAGGAAGTAAAACTTTGACAGGTAAAACCCACCGGACCCTCATCAGAGGCTGCGGTGACAACCGTGATGCCGGTTACGAACGAACCTACGGCCTTTTTATAGTCCTCGACGCTGAATTCACCTACCACCCAATCACCTCGACTACGGCTACCGAAGTTCTCAAATCAAAACTACTGGATTTGAACAGTCTTGCCTTCGCGGGCCGCAAAAACATGGATCGCACCCTTCGACCCACTGTCCTGATAGTGCCGCTCAATCGACTCCAGCTCCGTGTCAGACCTGCTCGGATCGTGGTGGAAGAACGCCAATGCCTTAACGTTAGATTGAGCCGCGACCTCCAATGCATAGTCGTACGTCGAATGGCCCCAATGTGCCTTTTCCGCAAACTCAGCAAGCGTATATTGAGCATCGTGGATCAAAATGTTGGCGTTTGCACATAGGTCCAGGACCGAATCCTTGACAGTCGCATTGTCCGCAGGCGCTTGATGGTCAGGCATAAACACGACTACCTTTTCGTCAACTTCTATCCGGTAAGCAAAGGTCGCATTTGTGTGGTCTACAAGACATGGAACAACCTTCGGACTTCCGGGCTGGTCAAGAACAATGCCACCGCCATCGAGGGTCTCGATGGCTATTTCGCCGCTCAGCTCTGCCAGAACAATCGGAAAATATGGTGAACCGATTAGGGTCCGTAGGCTTTCAGCTAATTCGATGCCATTTTCACTAGGCCCATAGACGGCCAACCTTGCTCCTTTTCTATCTATCGGCGCAAAAAATGGAAGGCCTTGGATATGATCAAAGTGCAGATGAGAAAGTAGTGCGGTGCCGAAAAAGGAACCGTCAAGCGGCTGGTGCGCCGCAAATCTGGTCAGGCCAGTCCCCAAATCCAATATCAGCGGAAATTTACCATCTACGTCGGCGTCAGCGTAGAGAACCACACAAGAAGTGTTTCCACCAAATTTCAAATTCTCTCGATTAGGAGTCGGGTGTGACCCTCTGACTCCAAAAAATTCAAGCCTCGCCATGGGTACCTACCACCATAGCCACAATTTCGAAGAACCCAAAATTCCCCAATTCGAGAAAGACAGCGGAATACGTCGACGATTGAAATGAACCGAAATGACGGCAATGAGTTTTGGAACCCTCAGGCAATATGTATCAAATGCCGATTGACAAGTCCCAGCAACTCTCCCCATGGCAATCTCTGTCATCTGCCGTATTTATGGCATCAGGATGAAACCATGGTCCGCCGAAGATTTAGCTCCAGTTTGCGTCAGTATAAGGACGCTTGCGCGCAGGTGCAAAATCCTTTTTCCAAACCATCACCTTGCGCTTGAAATAGCAGACCTCAAGCCCATCTTGGTTGAATCCCTTGGTCTCAACCGAAACAATGCCCCTATCTGGCTTCGACTTGGACTCGGCTACCTCCAAGACCCTGGTCTCAGCATAAATAGTGTCTCCATGAAACGTCGGGTGAAGGTGCTTCAGGGATTCGACCTCAAGGTTCGCAATTGCCGCGCCACTGATATCTGGAACACTCATACCCAGTACCAGAGAGTAAACAAGATTTCCCACGACCACGTTCCTCTTTTGGACTGTCTCGTTCTCGGCAAAATAGGTGTTCGTATGCAGAGGATGGTGATTCATAGTGATCATGCAAAAAAGATGGTCATCTGCCTCGGTAATGGTCTTCCCCGGCCAATGACGGTAAATGTCACCGGGTTTGAAGTCTTCAAGGTAGGCCCCAAAAGGCCTTTCATAAATTGTCATAGTTACTGAACTCCCGGAACTTGACCTAGACCTACGTCATCCAATGATCTTGTTGAGAAAGAGAGAACCCAGTCTTCATCAGACTGACCGTCAACGATGAGTTTCCAGTTGAAGCGCTGACCGGGATTGAACGGCAAGGGACCGATGTTCACAGCCATATTCACAGAGACTGGAGCTCCCTCTACGGCCCCTTGAGGGCGACCCACCTGGAAGTCACCTCTCACCTCCACTGGCCTAGGCCCTTCTGGGGTGTCAAAGACGACTTCCTTGCCATCCGCATCCTCAAGGTACAGTTCCCAATGGTGCGGATCTTCGAGTTCCGTCCACGACACGTCCAGCTTCAAAGCTATCGCCATGGGTGTCGGCTGTGGGCCTACCACCGTCCAGCCGCCACCCAATATGAATAGCTTCCCCTCTGCCACTAAGGCAGAGTCACAAAGTAACATCATCGCATTCACGGCTTATTACACTAGCGTGAAGTTATGGCGAATCGTGTGGCAATTGAACTAAGAGACGACGTTTACCGAAGACCTCTAGAAACCGCGACGGAACGACTCGGAATAGGCACTGGCTGGAAATGCGTAGACGTCGGCGCGGGAGGTGGAGACGTAAGCGTTGCGCTTGGAAAGATTGTTGGGCCATCGGGCAGGGTGTTTGCGGTGGATATCGACCCCCAACGTCGAGACCAGGTTGCCGAGATTGCAGCACGCGAAACTCAGGTAATCGCACTCACTCAGGCGGCAGAAGAAATGGTGCTGCCGGAAAAGGTCGACCTGGCGTTCTGCAGGTTCCTGCTTCTCCAGGTGATTGACCCGAGAAGAGTGATCGAACGCATGGCAAGCGTAGTAAAGAACGGCGGGTGGATTGTCATTCAAGAAGCAATCACCTCAGCCGGTCGTGTCGGTGAAGCTCCAATCAGTGCTCTCAGCAGCTCTATGAAACATCCGGACATAGGGATCATGGTTCCACAACTTGTCAATCGACTTGGATTAGAGATGACCGACTGCTGGGCCGAGGCACCGGTCGGTTTGGGTGACACTTCTGTTTCCAGGTATCTCGAAGCCATGACCGATGTTCTGGTTGTGGACGAACCCGTTATGCTGCCGCCAGTCGTGACCACAATTGCCCGGGTGACCACATAGATACCTTGCCTTCATAGGTTTGGCTTCGCCAATTAGCCAGCTACCGGCTCGAAGGTATATTCTTTCTGTATGTTCGAGCCTGATATCCAATACGCAGCGCAAGTCGTTGAAAATGCAAAAAATATTGTCGACAGGGCAATACAGCGGCTTGCCGCCGAGGGCGATCCAGATCAGCATCAGGTTGTCGCCTATGACCTAGCTCATATCGCCTCCGGCGTTGAGGCGTCTCGCGCCATACTTGACTATGGCGCCAAAGGTAGCGTCGAAGCAAAGCTCGTGTGCGTCTTCATCGCCGATGTGGCTCACGATCTTGCCTCAAAGACCTTTGGCCGTGAAAAGGAATGGGGTGTTGAATCGAATTCCTTGGACGAACTCCGCAAGTTCGCAAACAAGTACAGGGACCCACAATTTGTTGCGTCAGTGGCCATGTCATCGGGTCCGCTGCACCTAGATCCCGAGTTCGCAATGGTGAGGGACTCATTTCGCAGATTCGCCACCGACAAGATCGTCCCACGGGCTGACCGCATTCACAGAGAAAATCAGGACATTCCTGAGGACATCATTTCCGGACTGGCCGAGATGGGCGCCTTCGGACTGTCAATCCCTGAAGAATTCGGCGGATTCGCCTCGGGCGGCGGCCACGATTACACAGCAATGGTTATTGCCACTGAGGAGCTGTCAAGGGCTTCTCTCGGCGCGGGCGGCTCCTTGATAACCCGGCCAGAAATTCTGGCCCGAGCGCTGATCAGAGGCGGCACCCCCGATCAGAAGAACCACTGGCTCCCAAAACTCGCAATGGCAGAAGTGCTGGCTGCCGTGGCGGTAACGGAACCCGACTACGGATCTGATGTGGCCAACCTGACCACTTCCGCGGTGCGGGTCGAGGACGGATGGCTGGTAAATGGGGTAAAAACCTGGTGCACATTCGCAGCACGAGCGGATGTGCTAATGCTTCTGGCCAGAACGGATCCAGACCGGTCAAAAGCACACAGAGGATTATCACTCTTCATTGTTGAAAAGCCCCGGGGCGATGGTAGAGGATTCGTGTTCAACCAGGACCCCCGTCCGTCAGGTAATACAGGGCGGATGGAGGGCAGGCCGATCGAGACCATCGGTTACCGTGGCATGCACTCATATGAAATATCATTCGAAAACTGGTGGATTCCTGCGAACTCCCTCGTTGGAATGGACGATGGACTGGGCAAGGGATTTTACTTCCAAATGGAAGGTTTCGAGAACGGACGTATCCAGACCGCGGCCAGAGCCGTCGGCGTCATGCAGGCGGCCTATGAAGCTGCAGTGGACTATGCAAACAACCGCAAAGTATTCGGACAGCCGATCATGGACTATGAACTCACGCAGGCGAAGCTGGGCCGCATGGCTGCGATAATACAGGCGTCCCGACAGTTCGCATACCACGTTGCAAATCTGATGGCCAAGGGAGAGGGATCATTGGAAGCCTCAATGGTCAAAGCTTACGTTTGCCGAGCCGCGGAATGGGTCACTCGGGAAGCCATGCAAATCCATGGTGGAATGGGTTATGCTGAAGAATTTTCTGTCAGCAGGTACTTCGTGGATGCCAGAGTGCTGTCAATATTCGAGGGGGCGGACGAGACCCTGTCACTAAAAGTGATCGCTCGAAAGCTTATCAAGCAGTAAATCTTCAGCCGCATAAACTTCCCGGGGAGCATCCAGGCCGATGACTTCAACGTCTTGATCTTTGCTCCTTCGTCTATGGTACTCTTGAGTTGACATTTTCAGGAGCATCCGAGGGAGTCGTACATCTTGAACTTCGTAAGGCAGCGCCTTGCCACGATACTCCTCGTCATAGGTCTCATTTTGGCCTGGATATGTCTCACGGCAGTCGTAATTCGGCAAACGCTTCTGCTTTCCGCGAAGATCCCAAGCTACGCAACCACGGCACTAAAAAATCCGACTGTCAGATCCGCAGTGAGCGACTTGATCGTGAAATCTGTAAAACACTCTTATCCGGTTCTCTCGCAGATTCCCACAGCTCAGTTGAACACGGCCGTCGATCGGGCATTGACTCAACCGGCCGTGGCATACGAATTCGCAAACGTCACACTGCAGATTCAGCAGCATTTTATTGGACTGAGCAATCAGCAAATTGTATTGGGAGGCCCGGCACTGTCCACAGCCGTAGCCCAGATCATTTCACCAAACAATCCCACACAACGGCAACTGATCGAAAAGATCCCATTTACCTATGCCATTTCCACCAGTTCAATTCCATCAATTGGAAAATACTTTCAATGGATCGGTAACCTCATAAGCGTTTCGGCATACAGCGGTGCAGTGCTTCTGGTATCAGCCATCGCCGTATCCGCAAAGAAAAACAGGACACTTAGGAAGATCGGAATCGCCTTCATAATGTTCTCGGCATTCGAAGTAGCCGTATTCTGGTTGCTTCCAAAGTACGTGCTTTCACACTTTCACAGCGGACCCGAAGTGGTGGTTTCCGGAATAATGGCAGCGGCCGGCAGCGCCATAGTGCCGATATACGTTGGAGTGTTGGGAGCCGGGATCGCCTTTACTGCTGTATCACTTCTCATATAGACTTAAAGACATTTCAAGTTGTGGCGGTCACCGAGTGTCGGGACCGCCACAACCCAACTTTGTTCAAAGAATGTTAAAACTCGGACTACTTTGTCGACCTGACCATGCCAGCACGTTCGCCGCGGCCGATGAACTTTGTCGCCATCTTGCGACTGGCCTCGTCGATCATTTCGTCGCCAAACATGACAGCACCCATCAGGTCCACCTCGGTAGCAGCCTTGTAGGCGTCTAAAATGTCCATCGCTTTGTCGAACTGCTCCTGCGATGGAGAGTACAGTTCATTGATCAGCGTCACCTGATCAGGATGGAGTGCCCATTTTCCGTCATAACCCAAAGTAACGGTCCTGTAGCAGTAATCCCTTAGAGCGTCGAGATCCCGAATCTTAAGGAACGGGCCATCAATGACCTGAAGGCCATTTGCACGGCCAGCCATGAGGATCTTCGAGAAGACGTAGTTGAAGTGGTCACCTGGATACTCACTGATTTGAACACCGCCGGTCAAAACGGGCATCTCCATCGATGCTGCAAAATCGGCAGGACCGAAAACGATGGTCTCTAGCCGCGGAGAGGAAGCGCATATCTCCTCGACATTAATCAAGCCTTTGGTGGACTCAATTTGAGCCTCGATTCCTATATGGCCTCTTGGAAGGCCAGAATTGATCTCAACCTGAGTGAGTAAAAGGTCCAAGGCTATGACGTCTGAGGCACTTTGAACCTTCGGAAGCATCACTTCATCGAGGCGTTCGCCTGCTTGACCAACGACTTCGATTACGTCAGCGTATGTCCATCTGGTATCCCAGGCATTGACACGGACGCAAAGAACTCTGTCATCCCAGTCGAGTTCACGGATGGCACGGACAACCTGACCTCTAGCGGCTGGTTTTTCCAACGGCGCCACCGAATCCTCAAGATCGAGAAATGACATATCAGCCTTGATTGTGGGAGCCTTCTCCAAGAACCTTTGGGAAGACCCAGGTACCGACAGGCAAGATCGGCGCGGTAAATTACGGCTACGTTCGGACATTTGAGAAATTATACTGAACTTTCCGCGATTTTCCCAGTCCAACGCAAACCATGGATACGCATTAATCTAGGAAACCAGATCCTTGGGAAGCACCTGCTCGGTTATCAATCTCCTAAAACGCCCTACTCTGGTCGAATCCAGCACCTGATCCGGTGATCCCACGAAAGACTTAACAAGTTGGTATCCCTCCACGTAGCACGTTATATAAGCGCGCCAAGTTGGATCAGTGAGAAACTCCACCGCCTTTTCCGCGCGCGGTCGGGATAAAAGCGCATCTCTTTCCAGGTTCTCCACCACAGTATCGGCAGGAACCCCATCCTGGTGAAGGTCCCACGCCGCATTGCCACGCACCTTTGACAGGGTCTCAAATGCGGAGCGCGTCTCCTTCAACTCTTGATCCGGATAGTTCGTACCCCGCTTAATCATCAGTTCTGATACAAGAGTGAACTCCTCGTCGCCCAGCAGAACCTCGAGTCCGAAATCTGCCAGACCCTCCGCAATCAAACATTGCGGGGTTCCAACAAGGAAGATGGACTCCTCCAATTGTCCACGTTTGTTGAACAGATTCACCTCTTTTCGCGTATGCTCACTGTGATGACCCGGATAAGCCTCATGGGCAACAAGGTGAGCCAGCGACGTCGAAAGAATTGGCAGGTCGGCATTGATGGCAACCCGGGATTTGAGATTGCCGAGATAGTAGTTGAAACCTGACCACGGCTTAGAAGTCACGATCTCAAACTCCAAATTCTCCCCCTCTGGGAGTCCAAACAATTTAGATGTCCGCTCCCTGAAAACTTCCGTAAGATCCATCAAAATGGGTTTGAGCTTCTCGGGTAACACTACAAACGACTCGCGGTAAGCGACAAGCCGGTCCTTTAGTGCGCCGACGCCGGGAATAAGGCTGTCCAACACCCTGAGCGCTTCGTCGATCTCATCACGAAGAACACGTCTTGGGCGTATGCCGTAACAGCGTTCCACCTCCGTCAGGTAGTCAACCTTAACACCCGCCAATTTCTGGGCCGTGGTTAATAACCCAACTACCTGAGCACGGAGCCACGCCACCCTTGCGGGGTCATGCGACAATTCGGTGGCATCCAAAGCGACACGGGAGTCGATTGCTCCAATCAGCTCGCGGGCAATCTCCACTAGTTTCCGCGGATCGAGTCTCCCATGGCTGTCGACCTTGTCAGCCAACTCCTTGGGACCGTAATAGGCATCGACCAATCCGTCAATATATTTGTTCAGCTCCAAGCCAAGAGAAAGATAGTCCTCCACCAAAGTCGACACTGTGTTGTCACCGTTCCTATCCGCAAGCCGCGCCGGGGTAGCGACTAATGAATGTGCTCCTTGAGAAACGGAACCAACCTGTCCCAAGCCTGTGCTGCCGACTGCGAATCATACACCTCAGGTCTAGTGTCATTGAAAAATGCATGATGGGTTCCTGGATAGATAAAAAACTCCACATCCTTCCCCATTGACTGAAGCTGCGCCTCGAGCGCCCTAGAGGCCTCCGGCGATGCTGCATCGTCGTGTTCCGCATAATGGCCCTGAATTGCGGCTGATAGGTTTTTGAAATCTGGCCCTGGATTCGGCCAAGATACGACGCCATAAAACGGCGAGCACGCGGAAACCGCATCGGGACGGTCTGCTGCAAGGACCAGCGCCAGTGCTCCGCCCATGCAAAACCCAACCACGCCAACACTTGTGCCACCACTGCGCTTGAGCAGCTCGGTAACTGCGCCACTCATGTCCTTTGCCGCCTGAGGCAGCTCCATCGCCATCATGGCCTTTGCAGCGGAATCCGGCTCCCTGGCCACAGTTCCGTGATAGAGGTCTGGCGCAAGTGCATAAAATCCGTTTGCGGCAAACCGGTCACATATGTCCTTGATGTGGTCAACGAGACCCCACCACTCTTGGATCACAACAACCCCAGGAGCCAACTTTTCTCCCGGCGAAGCTAAATATCCGGTGGCAGACGTTCCATTGCTTGGAAATTCGATGATTTGTCCCATGGAGGAAAAACTACTCTAACCGTAAGGAAGGTGCAATCAAAAACAGAGGGGCAAAATGACAAAAACACCACTTTTTTAACTCGTCGCAACCATGCAAAGGAATTTCCACCTGCTCCGGGCTATTGAATACCGATTAAAAACGACAAGGAGATCAGAAGACAGTCATCCCAACATTGGCCCGGCAGATCTCAACATTTCCTGAGGAACGCGCCATCTGACCAGTCGCTCAATGGCAGCAGAAACGATTGGGCTCCCCTGGTACAAGATCAAATGTGAGTTATCCAGCACGACGACTTCGGTCTTTGTCCGATCTGCCACGTTTTGCCGACGGCGCGATTCGAGCGAATCACGGATAACTCCCGCAGCAAGGGAAAAATCACTTGCCCATAGGGTTACCCGCCCGCTCCAACCATCCTGGACGGCGTCCTCGATGAGAGACACTGTGCCAGTTGGCACTAGGGCAAAGCGGGAAGACACCAGGTCACTCGCGACTACGAGAGATCCTGCGGGGTACGAACGAAGCCAGGCAGTCCTTAGATCTGCGTCCATACCGGTAGCGACTGTTTCAAAGGTCTCCCCGTCGAAGGCGATGCGGCCGTTTCGAGTGACCTGAATGTCCGAGGAGGAGTTTGCAAAATTGAAGATGCTCCTTGGAGTGGAAAACTCGCCGATAAGACTCCAGGCCTCCTCCTCCGGGAAAACTGACCCAGCGATACGAGCTGCGAGCATCCAAATAATTCCGTAATCGCAATGCCGATCCAATAGTCTCCGCAGAGCGGACACCAACATAGACCTGTCATTTGCCATCTCGGCAATAACATATGTCGCTTCGATGGCGAGATCTAATGGGTCTTCGCCATCGAAGCGAGCAAGATATCGTAGCCGCTCCAGAGGGTTCATGACTTGAAACTACCACGCCTCGGCCGGCTATTTGGTCGCTACCTAAGAATGGTCACTTGAGGATTCCACCCCTAGTCATTGCCATTACATCAAGAGCCTTGTCAACCTCTTCGGGCGTCAGGAGTCCTTCCTCGAGAACAACTGCTCTAAGGTCCTTCTTTTCCTTCAGAGACTTCTTGATCACCCGTGCGGCAGCCTCATATCCGATGTATGGGTTGAGTGCGGTCCCGATTGAGGGACTCGAAAGGGCGTAGCTGAGACACCTTTCACGATCGGCTTCGATCCCCATTACGCACTTTTCGGCCAGCGCATTTGCCACAGAAGAGAGCAAAGAAATCGACTCAATAATGTTCCTCGCAATAACTGGAAGCATGACATTGAGTTCCAGATTTCCTGCGGATCCACCAAAAGCTACGGCCGCATCATTACCAATTACCTGGGCTACCACCTGACACACCGCTTCTGGCACCACCGGGTTCACCTTTCCCGGCATGATTGATGATCCTGGCTGCAAATCAGGAAGATGGATCTCACCAAGTCCGCAGCGTGGTCCGGATGACATCCACCTCAGATCATTTGCAATTTTATAAAACGAAACTGCAATCGTTCTCAATACCCCGGAGGCTTCGACCAGCGCGTCTCTCGCACTCTGTGCTTCAAAATGGTCACGGGCCTCTGACAGGGGAAGCGCTGTCGATGAAACCAGCAGCTCAATAGTTCCACGTGCAAATTCAGCCGGAGCATTTATGCCTGTGCCAACGGCAGTACCACCAAGCGGAAGTTCGCCGACGCGGGCAAGGAGTGAGTTCACCCGTTCCACCCCATATCTTACCTGGGAAGCATACCCGGAAAATTCCTGGCCCAAAGTTACAGGAGTAGCGTCCATGAGATGGGTGCGTCCTGACTTAACCACATCTTGAAACTCCACACTCTTGGAACTCAAGGCGTCCGACAGATTATTCAAGGCGGGGATTAGCGAGTTCTTTAGAAGATTTGTAGCAGCTAGATGAATCGCTGACGGAAAGATGTCATTTGAGGACTGCGACGCGTTGGTATCATCATTTGGCTTGACCATTTTTCCAAGCATTTCCCCAGCTATAGTCGAAAGCACTTCGTTCATATTCATATTTGATGAAGTCCCCGAGCCAGTTTGATAGACGTCGACAGGGAAGTGGTCGTCGTAGTCGCCGTTGGCCACTCGGACTGAGGACTGGTATATTGCCTCGGCAACCTCGGCGTCGATCACTCCCAACTTTGCGTTTTGTCTTGCAGCGGCTCCCTTAATTGTGGCCAGAGCCCAAATGAGCGATCGGCTAATTCGCAGCCCCGAAATTGGAAAGTTCTCGACCGCCCTCTGCGTCTGGGCCTGCCACTTGGCATTAATTGGAACTCGCACTTCGCCCATCGAGTCATGCTCGATTCGAAATTCTGTTTCCTGAGACATTCGTGACCTCACCTCTCAACAATCCGCAACCCAACAGAACAAAACTAGTCAAATTGAACCCAACTAGCTAATCGAATGCACCACAGAGAATGGAACGCTCTCCCATCCAGTCCTAACACCGTTACCGACAGTGTTCACAAATCTGTTGAATAATTTACCAACACCTACCAGCGCTTTTGTATCTTATACTTAAATTATTTCAAAATAAACGGCATTCGTGACCTTGAGCAGACTAAAGTCATCAGCGTCGTGAAACCACTTTGGATGCTCTCAAAGGTGAAGTTGAAACCCAGGACTTCGCTTAAAAGAAAAACCACACTGGCCGTCGTGATGGTGGGGGCAGCTACATTCGCTCAGCTGCTACCGAGTGGTGGTACTGCCAATGCTGAGACTATCGCCAATGCCAGAGCACAGGCTGCATCAATAGCCGCACGATTGAATTACCTTGGGGGGCAAGTTTCCCTCCTCGCTGAAAAGTACAACCAGGCGCAAATATCTCTTTCGCAAGCCACTCAGAAAGTCCGCGCCGCCCAAGCACAGATCGCACAAACTAAGTCAAATATCACATCAATCAAGTCTCAACTTGCCCAGGAAGCGATCAATGCCTACGTGACCGGTGGAAATCTCAGTGAGTTCTCGACGCTACTTAACGAAAATCCCACGGAAGCCTCAGTTCGTCAGGAATATTTGAACACGGTCACCACTTCACAGACTGACTTGATCGCACTTTATCAGGGAGCCACCCAGAGTCTGCAACTTCAACAAACATCTCTGAAATCACTGCGGGCGCAGGCTGCTTCAGTGTTCACCGAGGTAACATCGGCCAAAAATGCCGCCCAATCAGCATCTGACCAGGAACGCGCACAGCTTGCTTCAGTCAACTCGACGATAGCCACACTCGTTGCCCAACAGCAGACCTACTTAGCACAACAAGCCGCAGCCAAGGCACAGCAGACAATACTGAATACTCCTACTCCTGCCAGCTTTAGTGCGCCATCTCCGGTCAGCTCTGTTCCAGCTGCAAGCGGAGGACAAGCCGGCATTGCAATTTCATGGGCCCGTCAAGAACTTGGCAAGCGCTATGTGTTTGGAGGCGCAGGACCTAACGTGTTTGACTGTTCTGGTCTGACCCAATTCATCTATGCCAAAGCGGGCATCTACCTGCCCCACTCGGCGGCAGCGCAGTACAGTGATACCTCCAGGGTATCCCTTTCTGCGCTTCAACCAGGTGATTTGGTTTTCTACTACTCTCCAATAAGCCATGTGGCAATATACATTGGGGGTGGCCAAGTCATTCAGGCTCTGAACGAATCCGCGCCAGTTGAGGTCTCGGGGATCTTCTGGGCTGGTGTTCCGGTAGGCGCCGGACGCGTCTAAAGTCCACCGTGGACTCTGGCCTCTCCCTAGACTACCCCAAGCAAATTCACGGAGGGTTAAATGCGCAGTGTAGTCATTGTTGATAATGAGGTCACCGTAGGCGAGGTTCCAGATCCCATTTGCGGTTCGGAAGAACTGCTGGTGGAGGTGAGGTCAGCGGGTCTAAATGCCGCCGATATACTTCAAAAAAATGGCTTTTACCCTGCACCTCCAGGTATTCCTCAAGATATTCCGGGCCTCGAATTTGCAGGTGTTGTCAGAGAGGTGGGAAGACAAACTTCCGGGTTCAGGGCCGGAGCCGCCGTAATGGGCGTCATAGGTGGTGCCGCCCAGGCCGAACTGTGCAAGATCCATTATTCAAATGCCGTGCTGATACCCGATAGCCTCGACATGACCAGTGCTGGGGGATTCTGCGAAACCTACTTCACAGCTTATGATGCCCTGTTCCGACAAGCCGGCCTGCACCTGTCAGAGCGACTTCTAATTAATGGTGCATCAGGTGGAGTCGGCCTAAGTGCCATCGCATTGGCCAGAGCGACCAACGCCAAAGTAACGGCTTCGGCACGTCATATAGAGCATCATGAAACCCTGAGACAGTTGGGCGCCACGCCGATCCTTCCAACTGATCTTGCTGACAACGGACCATATGACGTCATCTTGGAACTCGTTGGCGCAATCAATCTGCACGATGACCTGGCCGCACTGGCAATGGAGGGAAGACTATCTGTAATCGGGGTAGGTGCGGGTGCCAAAAGCGAAATCGACCTGCGCATTCTCATGGCGAAGAGAGCCAGAATCTTTGGCTCCACATTAAGGTCCCGTCAAACATTTGAAAAGGCGGTGCTAGCGAATGAGATCAAAACACACGTTTTGCCACTCTGCGAGCTTGGGAAAACACCAGTAACAGTTGCCGCTACTTTCGACTTCGCCAACGTCAAAAAAGCATACGAGATGTTCACCAAGCCTGGAAAACTTGGAAAGATCATTTTGACACTCTGAAACCCGCGTTCCAGCGATTTCGGTGTCGTGGTTTGCCTAGATTATCGACCAGCCGCCATCAACAACAATGGTTTCTCCCGTTATGTAACTCCCTGCCTGGGAGGCCAGTAGAAGGAGAGGGCCGTCCAGTTCGTGAAGCTCTCCAGTTCTCCCCATCGGGCACCTTTTACGGATGAAATCCTGTCCGTGCGGATCGCCAAACATGCCGTGAGTCATTTCGGAAGGGAACCATCCCGGAGCAATTGCGTTCACACGGACTCCCCTCCGCGCCCACTGGGCCGCCAACTCGCGCGTCAAATTCACCACTGCGGCCTTTGACGCGGCATAAGACGCCTGGGGAATTTGACCTGATGCGAGAAGACCGGCAATCGAAGATATATTGACTATCGACCCTTGACCCGCCTCCAACATGACCCGCCCCACCAGTTGTGAAAGAACAAACACGCTCTCAAGGTTGACGGCCATGATCGATCTGAATTTCTCGGGAGACTCCTTTTCGGCGGGCTCAGGGTCACTTATTCCGGCATTATTCACACAGATATCGATCCTCCCAAACTTCTTGACCACGAAGTCCACCAGCGCCTCAAGATCTGAGTCTTTAGTTACATCACACTGGAAACCGGATGCGGACTCCCCGATTGAGGTTATGACCGATTCGAGCTTTTCTTTGCGTCTAGCCGCTAGCACAACTTGGGCTCCAGCACTTGCCAATACCTCAGCAAGGTGAGCACCAATGCCTGAGGAAGCGCCGGTGACAATGGCCACCTTCTCATCAAGTCGAAACAACGACGTCGAGTCCATGGAATAACCTTCTCGATAGAAAATAAGCCCTTACTAAAACTGCGGCACCCCACCAACCACAATCTCGGCAATCACCATCTACGTCTGGTCAGCAGAATTGGCGTCGAGACTAAATAATGTGGCTGGGCCTATAGAATGTTAGCTGAGCTTGTCGCATATCTCAAATAGCAAGGAATCCCGAATGCGTCCCATTCCCGTAGATTTTCACCTTGGACCTCTAACCATCCACACTTATGGGATCGGATTGGCAATAACTTTCTATTTTGCCTATCGATATTACGAGCGCAGGCTCCGCAACAATGGCTACGACTCCGAGTGGTTGCACAAGTCATTTCTGTGGATCATTGCCGGAGCGATTGTTGGAGCCAGGATCGTTCATGTCATCGCAAATATTACCTACTACATGCACAATCCTGGTGAAATTGTCCTTATATGGCATGGAGGACTTTCTTCCTATGGTGGTTTGGCAGGAGCAATTCCTACCGCTATTTATTTCAAGAACCGCCTAGCACCCGAGCTTTCTTACGCCAAGGCATTCGATCTCATAGCGCCAGTGTTGGTGTCTGCATGGGCAATGGGAAGGCTTTTGGGCCCGCAGCTAATGATCAATGGTGGAGGAAGACCAACCAATGCCTGGTACGGACTAAAGTACGCTGGTCAGGTTGGGTACCGAATACCGGTGCCAATATTTCAAGCGATGGAAGACTTTGTCGTCTTTTTATTGCTGTTGAGGTTGGAGAAGTACTTTAGAGAGCGGAATGCCCCGAGTGGAGCACTCATTGGCGCTGCCACACTGCTTTGGAACATTCCGCGGTTCACTGACGAGTATTTTTGGTTAGCAGTCCCCCAGCTTTGGGATGCGGTTGAAGTCTTCTCAATCATCGTCGTTGTTGCTTCGGCAATCTACCTCTCCATTCTGTTCAAGAATGCGTCAACTGCAAAGAGAAAGAACGAAACGCCCGCGATAGAGCCATCCGAGATATAGAATCCTTCGAAACACAAGAAGTAAAATGACTACTTCGCTCTTCACAGACCTCTATGAGCTGACAATGCTGGAAGCAAGTCTGCAATCCGGCGTGGCATCCAGGATGAGTTCGTTTGAAGTCTTCACCCGTTCCCTGCCACCAGGAAGGCGATATGGGGTCGTTGCGGGCGTGGGCCGGGTAACCGAAGCCATCGCCGACTTTAACTTTGGTTCCGAGGAAATCGAGTACTTGGAAAGCTCAGGGCGGTTCACCAAAGAAACGCTGAAGTACCTGTCTAACTTTCGCTTTACCGGAGATATTTGGTCATATGAAGAGGGCGATGTCTACTTTCCCTTTTCACCGATAATGCGCGTTGATGCTCCGTTCGGTCAGGCCATCTTGCTTGAAACAGTCATCCTATCCATCATGAACTTCGACTCCGCCGTGGCGGGGGCAGGTTCAAGAATGGTTTCCGTCGCCGGTGGCCGCCGTTTGGTGGAGATGGGCTCACGGCGTACCCACGAGCAGGCGGCCGTCAGTGCGGCACGCGCCGCCTACATCGTCGGCTTTTCAGCCACATCAAATCTTAGGGCTGGCCAGCAATACGCGATCCCAACGACCGGCACCGTAGCCCATGCATTCATGTTGGCACACGACGACGAAAAGAGTGCCTTCGCTGCTCAAATACGTGCTCAAGGCGCAGACACGACTGTACTTGTGGACACCTACAATATCGAAGATGCGATAAGAGACGCAGTTTCCGTAGCAGGCACTTCACTTGGAGCGGTACGAATCGATTCCGGAGATCCACAAAGTGAGTCTCGCAAAGCCCGGAAATTGCTGGATTCGCTTGGCGCAACAAAGACGCAAATCGTCATTTCCGGTGACCTTGACGAGTACAGCATTGAGCAACTTGCGCATTCGCCGATCGATGGCTTCGGAGTGGGTACCAGACTAGTTACAGGATCAGGCGCCCCAACAGCGAACTTCGTCTATAAATTGGTCGCAATCGACAAAGGTCTTGGCCGAATACTCGAACCCGTTGCCAAGACATCAGCGGCAAAGGAAACGCTGGGTGGAAGAAAGTTTGCCTGGCGCGTATTCGACTCTGACAACAAGGCCGTAATGGACTTCCTGGAACTGACCGACTCAGTAGCTACCGCAGGCCGGCCATCCATCTTGGGGACTCAAAAGATCCGACCTTTGCTCAAGACAGTCGTTCGCCATGGAGAACCAGTTCTTAAAACTCGTCTGGACGACATGAGAGCCCTACATTTAGACTCTCTGGGCGAACTGGACGACTCGGCAAAGGAAATCTCGGCCGGCAACCCCGCCTTGGATACATTGCTCCTCGACTCGAACGGTAACCTAGTTCGTGCCTTTGCTGGCTGACTCTCCTGAAGGATAGGCAGCGAAAACAGTCAACTCCAAGCCTCGATGATTATCGTACACGACTTTCCGGAGCAGGCCCCATGTGATCTCCACCTAATTCGCACATCCAACTGGATCAATAGGCCTCGACAATGTAGCTCGATAACTCCGGCCAGGCTTTCTGAGCCCAAGGACCAAAAACCTTGTCCGTGAGAACACCAACAGCGAGATTACGTTCAGGATCAATCCACAGAAACGTGCCCGCCGCACCGAAATGGCCAAAGGTAGTTGGGGAGTTGAGCCTCGAAGTCCAATGGGGAAACTTGTCACCCTTGACTTCAATCCCCAACCCCCAATAGTTGCGGGTCATTTCACCAAAACCAGGCAGTATGCCGGACAGCTCAGGCAGGTATGGGGCCTTGGCCAATTTCAACAAATCGACGTCCACAAATGGCGTGCCAAAAATAAGAGCCCTGGCGAGAGCAAACAGGTCCTTGAGGCTACCAAGGACACCTGCCGCGGCCCCACGGCTCCCTGCGTTTGGCCATAAATCACCACTAATGACGGCCGTGTCCATTCCCGCCACCTCAAACAAGACCTCTGATAGGTAGTCCTTAAAAGAGAAACCGGTCGCGACTTCAAGGCTGGCCGCCAATAGTTCAAAGCCAGAATTTGAGTAGATCCGCTTAGTCCGGGGTGGGATAACCGGTCTTTGACTGAAGATATCGGCAGAATCGTCTATCTCGGTTGCCAGCCCCGATGCGTGGGCTAGAACATCCGAGAGTACGGACCCATTTGACAGTATCTCATCAAGCATGAACACACCTTCGGAAACCGCTGACAACATCCCGAGGGCACTTGCCAGCTTGCTTACAGATGCCCACTTGAAGGCTTTGCCCCACTCTCCGAAAACATCCTCGGAGCCGGTCGCGATGTCAAGAACAAAGCACGCATAGTTCTTGACCGGCCACCCCTTGAGCTGCTCCAGCAATCCACTGCGGCGATCAGACACACATCTCCAAGCTACCGATCATCAACGCGGGCTAGCGACCAGACGAATCTCACCTGTGAAACCCAGCCCCGTGCTAAATTGGATTCCCAGCTTAGACTGCTGGAAATTCATAAAGGACCCGAAGTAATCCGATGATGCGTCTGGTCGACGATTCCTGCTGCAAATCACCCAGTAAATTAGATGAAAGGACTCCAAGAATTTCCGAACTCTGGACGGTTTCTCTGCCAATCTGGGTCTCGCCACCCCAAAGATACTACGGACTATTTGCTAAGAATTCTTACACTCCCTTTTTTGCACGGCCGCATACATAATTTCGGCCACCAAAGGGGAGCGGCCGAGCATTCCTGGATCGGAAACCTGTGCGCCCTACAATCTCAAAGAGGCGCTCATGGATCAATTAACCCACGTAAGGGACAGGTCCACCGCTTCAGCTATCGAAAACTCATAGCTGAAGCGTAAATACGGTCTCAGGCGAAAACGTTATCCCGACCTAGAAGGTTACGAGCGCTGCAGCTGTCCCTCCCTCTCGAAATATTAAAAGGTGATCCGCGCTTCCTGTCCCCATTTACTTTCATTGAGACACAAAATAAAAGTGATGTGACCCGAAGAACAGCAGAAGTCCCCATTTATCCTCAAGAGGCGAGACGAGTCAAACGATTCAAGTCAGGCCCGATCCCACCCCAGGACACCTAACCATTTTGCATATCAAGCCCTGGCGTCGAAATAAACCCAGGGGGGTGATTTTTGTCGTTATCAATAGATTATGTTAATCAATAACCCAACGTACCCGGGGCGGGACTCGAACCCGCATGGCCCCTCCGGGCCCGGGGGGTTTAAGCCCCCTGCGTCTACCATTCCGCCACCCGGGCAAACTTGTCAATAAATCTAGGCTACCTGTGCTTTAAACAAATTCACTTTGCCGCACTTTTTATCTCACACGCCTCTAAAGGTGAACCGTCCACGATCAAGGACCGCAAGACCTGCCTGGTTCTCTACAAGAAATACAGCTCCATCCTCAGTACGCCAAATTGTCGTGGTCAAAAGATCTCCCGGGTAAACGGGGGCAACGAAACGGGCTGACATAAAACCAAACTGCGACGTGTCAAATTCACAACAGGAGTCCAGCAACGCACGACCCGCAAATCCATATGTGCACAGGCCATGTAAAATAGGACGCTCGAAGCCCGCCTGAAGCGCAAACTCTGGATCCGAATGCAGCGGATTGCGATCTCCGTTAAGCCTATATAAGAGTGCCTGGACACGTTGAGTCTCGTAAGTCGTGACAAAATCTGGATCCCTGTCTGGCAGGGCGACCGCCTTCACTCGGTTACCCCTGGAACCGCCAAAGCCACCCTCACCTCGAATAAACACGGTAGAAAACGTCTCAAAAAGAACTTGCCCAGAGTGTGTCTCCGTCGTGGTGAACTTTACATCGACGGTCGCGCCCGTAATACGGTCGTAAATACCTTCCACCTGCGTAAAAGTTTCAACCTCCGCAGCCGGAGGCAAATCAGCCACAACCCTTACCTGCTGTTCCAAATGCAGCAACTTAGAATAGTCAAACGAGCCAATCCTGTTCCAGATTTCCATTACCGCCGGACCGACCCCAACCACACTGAATGTCGGTAAAACCTTCTGTGCAATTCCGTGAGAATTCTCAGTGGTAAAGGCAAGTTCAGAAGTCCCGGAACCAACACTCAGGGCATATAGAATTGCGTCCTTGGAGTCCCACTTATGAGGATAAGGCCCCAAACTCACACCAAGCATATCCAAATCTAATGCCATCAAAATCCTCGAATTCGCAACACAGATGCCTTAGTCGATAATAGATGATGATCCTGCGACCACAGGTTCTAACCGCGAGAAGTCGACAATTTGCTTACCACCAATCTCCTACGCCAGAGACCCCTAAAACCCTTTTTCCCAAACTGCAACTGGTACGCCACCCTCAATACATTCAAGTTCCCGAATCAAAATGGGATCCAGTTCGCAAAACCTCGGCCGGTCGCAGTCCAGTTCCGTCGCGCGGACCCCATGTACTCTTTCATGTGCGGTGGCTCTGTTGAAATCAACGAACCGAACGCGACCATCAGCATGCCTAACATGAAGATTGATATTTACCCAGCTTCCGCTAAGGGGGTAAGAGCTACGGCGTAGCCCATTTTACGAAGCTGATCTATGGCACGGTTTCTGACCTTATCGGGGTTAAGTCTCGTGTAATAGT
>JAJYDM010000077.1 GCA_021777475.1 Actinomycetes bacterium
AACGCCTACGCGTTTGGGACAATCGGAACCATTATGGGCTTTGCGGCAATCGGAGCCTACATAGCAGCGGCAATCATGCTGGTTCTGTCGATACTCGGTCTCTACCACTCCCTCAAGGCAAATCTGGCCGCAGTTGTACCTGGCACC
The DNA here is from genome assembly GCA_021777475.1 of Actinomycetes bacterium. Classification (GTDB taxonomy): domain Bacteria; phylum Actinomycetota; class Acidimicrobiia; order Acidimicrobiales; family Acidimicrobiaceae; genus SCQM01. Next base: position 148 of record JAJYDM010000077.1, read on the forward strand.
TCGACAATAGTCGCAATTTAAAGCCTCGACCTGGCATGACGCGCATGGCAGATAGTTCGCAACACCATCGGTAACGCGCGTCGCTCGTGGTTCATATGACAGCTAGGGAAGCAGGGCACATTCCCATGGGCACACCCCGCCATTCCAACTCCGATCCCAGGCTTCATGCCCGGCATTAGGCATGCGTCGCAAGTCCGCAGCACGGTTCGACTGTCCTGGACATGCAATAGTGTCGACACATTACGGCAAAGCACCATTGATCATCCTCTATCGACAAGCGAACGGGACTCCAATGCACATACTCTGTGTTGGCTAATCGATCATAGCTATGACTCCGTTTTGGCGAACCACCTCCTGTTCGTTGACCAGCAAAGTCACCCGGCCTGCCACTGGAGCCGACACTTCCGCGGAAACCTTGTCCACCTGCACTTCGGCTATGAGCTGATCCTTTTCGACAACCTGACCGTTGGTCACAAACCACGTCGCCAAGACTCCTTCGGTTTCAGGATTCTGGTGCGACAGTTCTGGAAACTTGACCTCCATGGTCAAGCCATGACGCGCTTTGCGGCACTGACAATCCGCTCCATGGTTGGCAAAACCGCATACTCCAAAGTCCTCGAGTATGGTATCGGCACATCGGGTATGGCGAGACGCGACACAGGTGCCTTCAATAGCCGTGGATCCGTCTCAGCCACCACGGCAGCAAGCTCACCAGAGAGCCCAAAGGACTGGTAATCCTCATCGACAACAAGCAAACGCCCGGTCTTCGAAACAGACTCAAGAACGGCTTCCCGATCAAGCGGAACCAGACTGCGCAAATCTATGACCTCACAGTCAATTCCGTGCTGCGCCAAATCATCCGCGGCATCGAGTGCGTGATGAACCGAGAGCGACAGCGTTACGATGGTCATGTCCTTTCCGGTTCTGACAACTGACGCCTTGCCAATGGGCACCTCATATGGCTTCTCTGGAACCGGACCCAGGGATCGTGGGTTCTTCGCCATCCAAGGCAGCCCCATGACCCCCTTGTGGAACATGTAAACGACGGGATTGTCGTCGCGGATCGCGGAAATCATCAATCCCTTCGCATCATAAGGATTGCTGGGTACCACAACCTTCAGCCCTGGCATATGCGCAAAGATCCCCCAAAGACACTGAGAGTGCTGAGCTCCATCGGAGTACCCTCCGCCAACCGCTGTCATCAGAACTAGGGGTACTTTCACATTTCCCCCCGATTCATAGTGAATTTTTGCCATGTGGTTGTAGATCTGGTCCATGCAGACGCCAAAGAAGTCCACAAACATGAGCTCTACGATCGGCCGCATCCCTTCCACGGCGGCACCGGTGGCCAATCCCATGAAGGCAGTTTCAGATATTGGCGTGTCCATCACACGGTGCGGACCAAACTTCTCCAATAAGCCGGTTGTAGAGCTGAAGATTCCTCCGTACGCTCCCACATCCTCGCCCAATACGAAAACGGATGGATCACGCTCCATCTCTTGAGAAATTCCCTCAACCATGGCTTTTGCAGTGGTAAGCCTCCTCGTTGAAACAGAGGCACTGGACGTATCAATTAGTACCATCACTCCTCCTTAGGCGAAGACGTACTTTCCGACTTCTCTAGCGGATGGGAAAGGACTTGACTTTGCATATTCAAATGCGTCGTCAACTCGAGCCTTTGCGTCCTCTGCGATGCTCTTTGCCAATTCTGGGGTCAGAATTCCATCGCTTTCCAGTTGGTTCGCGTATGCCGGTATCGGATCGATCAAGGTATCCAAATCGTTGCGGTAAGCTTGCGCGTCACCCTCGAAGTGGCCCCAGAGCCGCACGGTGTGAACCTCGATAAGAGATGGACCTTCCCCGGCCCTGGCTCTTTCGATAGCGGTCTTCGCCGCATCCCAGACACCCTCCACCGAGTTATCCTGAATCCGGGTTCCCCTGATACCATAGCTCGTGGCTCGGATCGCATTCGACCGGACCGACGTCGAAGCATCCCTGGACACCGATATGGCCCAATCGTTGTCCTCAACGACGAACACAACCGGCAACTTCCACAAGGCTGCCAGATTGAGTGATTCGTGGAAGGCACCCTGATTAACGGCACCCTCTCCAGTCACAGCAACAGCAACGCTGTCCTTGCCCTGGCGCTGGAATGCAAATGCCTGGCCCAGAGCGGGAGGATACCCCTCTGCGATGATGCCGGAGCATGAGAAATGGATGCTCGGATCAAATAGGTGCATGTGACCGCCGCGACCCTTTCCCACACCGGTCTCGCGCCCAAAGATCTCTGCCGCAAGCAGCTTGAGATCCATGCCATGCGCAATCGCGAAGTGGTGGGGTCGGTGCGTCGCAGTCACGGCGTCATTTGCGGTCAGATGCGCACACACACCGGCGGCCACTGGCTCTTGGCCTGCAGAAAGATGCATCTCGCCTGGGATCAGTCCCGCTCCTATATCCCAAACTGGTTTTTTGTCGGCGTGATAATCGCGCAATATAGCTTCTTCAAAGCTGCGGCTCAACACCATGGTTTTATAAAGGCCGAGTCGGGTTACATTATCCATAAGTCCCTCCTCCATTACGCTGTCGACGCTTGTCTAGCTTTCAGGCAGCCCAAACATCCTAACAGAGCGGCAACACGCGAGTAAAGGCAGTTATCGGGGTATTGAAACGTGTGTTATTACGCGCCGATAGGCCCTCTGATCAGCGTCTTTCTCCCAGTGGAAAGTCCTACGGGGACGTGGTGGCACTGCGTCAACAGCTAGGTTCCCCCGGGGTACTACACCTTCAAAGTGGATGAAAGTTCGAGAGTTCGCCACTTCCTTTTGGAACTGCCAAGGTGTAAAATGCCCTTGCGCAGGTGCCGGCTGGGGCTGTAACGGTAGGAGGTGCAAGATGAGCACCGCAGTCCTGTTGGTTGTTGCAGTTATGGCCGTCTCCACCACAATCTATTTCGCGCGCCACCGGGATTCACTGGGACGAGCACGCTTCCTTCGACAAGTTGGCTTCGCGGTTACAGCCGTATTCGGCGGGTTTTTTGGGCTTCTTCTAGCCGGCGAAACTATTTCCGATCCTGGTGGCTTGGAGTCAGTAGGTTTGATTGCCGCATGGGCAATTCCTCTCACCGTCCTACTCCTGCTCACCTGGCGGCGTCAAATTTGGGCAGGCCGAGTACTCTTCTTCCTCGTTTGTCTATATGTCGCAATAAATCTCTGGTTCCGGGCTGATTCCAGCAGTTGGCGGGCGCTTGAGAACAATGTCGGCCCTGTGCGGGCAATATATCTCTTCGTGCTAGGCACCGCGCTTGCCGCATACGGGCTACGACGCACGTTGCCTGCCGGACTGATGCTCCTTGTTGCCGGCATAGCACCAACTGCCCTTGCATACCAAAGCCGTCCGGGCTTCAGCTCGCTTGCCCTGGCAGGTGCCGCACCGTTGATCACAGGAGCGCTGTATCTCACCTCGGCCGCAATCACCAATACCATTCACACCAGTGCGCACAAAGGAACTCAACAACCCTAACCACTTCGCAAGGGCAAAATTCTAGATCAGGAGCACAAGACACTCCAAAGATCTGCGTCCTCTATTGACGTAACCCTGAATCAGGCTTCCCACTTGCTCCCTGTCTAGGCCAAAGACAATGGGAAATGTCGCGTCATTCACCTCTAGCATCTCATTGCCATAGTCTTCGTCATTAGTGGAAAATCCGAGGGCACTGATCTCAGCTCGGCCTGGCTGGGAGTGTATCGCCTGAAATTTTTCCATTTGAGCGCTGGATTGCGTGCTCAAAGAGCCACGGCAGGCAAGGATTACCCCAAATAAACCCATCAGCAACTCGGGAAGACCAGTCTCATCCCCACGAGCTTTGGCCATTTTCAGCGCTAAGACTTGGTGCCATTTCATAGACTGCCATCTGGTCCCCATTTTGTTTGCAATGGCCGCAAGCAATAGGAACCCAACCTAATTGGAGCAAAGGCCAGGACAACTGAAACCCTGACTTCGAGCTTTCCCCTCACCTTTTCGTTGAGACGCTGACCACCGATTTCGGCCGGGACCACTCCCGGCCTACTCTCTGATCACTCATCGACGCTCAGACCGTTCATGCCCGCAAGAGCTGCCGCTTTCACCACTCGGTCAAGACCCGACAGCTTTGATGTGCATCAACACTTCCACCAGCTGAAAATGGCTCCCTAACCCAGATATTGCGGAATCACTCCATGTAGCTGCAAGGTAATTAACTCGCTACAATCTTCAACTGACAGTGTGTAGTAAGTCACGCTGGGTGAGTTCTTATACTGGGGATTTGAACACGGGTTTGCGATATAATCTCGCAAACTTTAGTTTAGCAATTTTCAATCGATCTTTTGAGGTGACTGTGGCTTTCAAACGGAAGGACCGAAACGCCGCCCGCGCCGAGCAGGACTCCAAGAGCGCGATTGAACTTGGCGCCCATGGTGGCGTCGCAAACGGCAAAGGCGATTTGCGCCATCTTGAAGGACCGGCACGGACTGGGAAGGCCACCACTGCGATCTCTCGTTCGCAGGAAGCGCCGAGCACTCTATTAAATCAGAGTGCTCCCGAGCGGAACTCTTTTGCCACCGGCACTGATACGAACGGGGTTGCGACACCCTACCAAGGGCGCTTCGGTGACTTTTTGGTCCAAAGCCATCGCATCACCGAGCAGGAGCTCGAACAGGCACTGTCGGTGCAAAAAAGGGATGGCGGAGTCCTCGGATCGGTGTTGATCAACCTCGGCATCTTGAGCGAACCAACTCTAGACGATGCGCTGGCAGGATTCTTCGGCGTGGCGATTCTGAACCTGCATAGGGAAAACATCGAGTCCTCAGCTCTTGCGCTGATCCCGGAGGATGTGGCTCGGGAATACCTGGCAATTCCAGTTCGCATCGAGGAGGGCGCTCTCCGCGTAGCGGCGGCGGAACCCAACGATGAGCTGCGAGATCTTCTCACACGAGTCAGCGGCCTGCCCGCAAAGCTGATGATAGCTCCCGTAAAAGATATCCGGTGGGCAATCGACAGCAACTATCTGGCCATAAGCGGTGTCGATAAGCTGGTACGGGTCTTCGAAGGCGTCGAGGAGGCCAGGAAGCGCACGCTCGATACCTCAGAGCCGGAATCCGTTTCTAATGACGCCCCAATTGTCCAGGTTGTCGACCGAATTCTCACCCAGGCAATGCGCAGCCGAGCATCGGACGTTCATATTGAGCCTTCGGACGATATCGTGCGCATCCGGTTTCGAATCGACGGCGCGTTACAGGACATACTGCAGCTACCCGCTTCAATCGGTCCCGGACTCGTGAGCCGCATCAAGATCATGGCGAACATGAATATCGTAGAGCGGAGACGTCCCCAGGATGGCCAGCTTACCGTGACGATAGACGGTAAAGACGTAGACGTCAGGGTTGCAACAGTTGCCACGATCATGGGCGAAAAATGCGTCATGCGTATCTTGAACAAGACCCTTTCAGTCCTGCGACTAAACGACTTGGGCATGCCCACGGACACTCACGAGGCATACTCGAAATTGGTTCGTGCGCCGTTTGGGATGGTTCTCTGCGCAGGACCAACCGGAAGCGGAAAGACCACCACGCTCTACGCCACCCTTAGCGAAATCAGCAATCCCGAGCTGAATATTATGACTATTGAGGATCCAGTCGAGTATATCTTCCCCAACATCAATCAAATCCAGACAAATGACCAGGCTGGCCTCAACTTCGCAACCGGACTCAAGTCAATACTTCGCCAGGATCCAGACGTTATTCTCGTCGGAGAAATAAGGGACGTTGAGACCACACGCGTGGCGGTTCAGTCCGCGCTGACCGGTCACTTTGTCGTTTCGTCCATGCACGCCACGAATTCGGTATCAGCGCTTCACCGGCTGCTTGACATGGGAATTGAATCTTTCCTTGTTGCATCCTCAGTCCTCGCGGTTGTAGGTCAACGACTTCTTAGGAGAATTTGTCTTTCTTGCAAGACCGAGTACACGCCGAGCGACGAGGAACTGCTCTTTTATAATGAGAGCGGCGGACCGGAAAAAGACATCTTCTATCACGGCACCGGATGCAATTTCTGTAGCCATACCGGATATAAGGAGCGGATCGGCGTATATGAGCTCTTGGTGATGACTCCAGAAATCAAACGGCTGATCGTGGGATGGGCGACCCAGGAAGAACTAAACAATCTTGCGGTAAGACAGGGCATGCGTACTCTGCGGCAGGAAGCGATCAACCTGGTGGCCAGCGACATAACGTCAATTTCCGAGGTAATCCGGAGCGTCTACAGCTTATGAGCCGCGACAAAGCGTTGATTAAATTCAGCTACAAGGCATTGGACCGCGCCGGCAACAGCATCAACGGCATCGAAAAAGCCGCGTCCATGGGTGCCGCGCACGTCGCACTTATTGAACGTGGATTCGAGCCTTTGGAGATGGCAGCCAAGACCAGCATATTGAATTTCGAGATCACCAAGAAAAAAGTGCCACGCAAAGAGATCATGAACTTCTCACGTCAGTTGGGAGTCTTCATGAAGGCGGGCATCCCGATCATGGAGGCACTCGAAGTGATCATGGAAGAGACTTCGGGCAAGATGCTCAAGACCGTCCTCGCAGGTCTGATCGACAGCCTCCGAAACGGTGACACATTCGCTGCGGCGGCCGCCGGCCACCCGGAAGCCTTCCCAAACTTCTACGTGGGCATCCTTGAATCGGCGGAGCTGACTGGGAACCTCGACGTCGTCCTGAACCAACTTGCCGACTACCTTGACCGCGACATAAAGGCCAAAGGCAAGATTACCGCAGCCTTAATATATCCCAGTGTTGTCGCAGTGATGTCGGTAGTGACCATTGCCATACTCGCAGTCTTCGTCCTTCCCCGATTCGTGACCTTTTTCAAATCGATGCATGCAAAGCTTCCGTTAGCGACCCGCCTTCTAATGGATTTCTCTGGATACATATCGAAATGGTGGTTCGTGATTCTCGCCATTTTGGTGTTTATTGTGGGCGGATTCGCCACAATGCGGCGATCCAGCGCAGGTAAGGCAAAGCTCGACAGCTGGCTTTTGAAACTTCCGGTCATCGGTGAACTCACCCAGGTAGCCGTACTCGAGCGCGTATGCAGTATCCTTGCCTCGCTGTTGAAAGCCGGGGTTGATCTTCCTCGTTCAATGGCCGTGACTGCGGAATCGGCAAACAACGCCGTATACCGAATGGCACTGGAACAGGTTCGCGAGGAGATGATGGAGGGACAGGGCCTTGCCAGTCCCATCGCCCGCACGGGGCTCTTCCCGGGAGCCGCGAAGCAGATGTTCCGCGTTGGCGAGGAAACCGGGACTCTCGATCAACAGCTTGAGGTGGCAGCGGAATACTACAGCCAGGAACTGGACAACAAGGTGGACCGCGTGACAGCTCTTTTCGAGCCGGCAGTCATAATTGCCATGGGAATAGTTGTCGGTTTTGTTGCAGTGGCCCTGATCTCGGCAATGTACGGAATCTATAACCAGGTGAAAATAGGATGAGCCATGATCGGAGCCGACGACGGCTTGGGATAATGCTCAGCGAGCGCATGAGCCGCAACCAAGACTTTGGCAGAACCTGCTCCGAAAATCGACCAGATCAAGGGTTCACTCTGATAGAACTGCTCATCACTGTGACCATCCTTCCCATTGTGGTAGGCGCCATATCGGTTGGGCTGATCGCGATCTTTTCGCTCCAATCCAGTGTCGGCAACCGACTTTCCAACTCTGGCGATGCCCAGATGGTCTCATCCACTTATCTCAAAGACGTCCAGAGTTCCACAATGATCACGACCCAAGCCACAAGTACACCCCAGTGCGGAGCTGGCACGCAACTCCTCGGGCTCCAATGGGACAGCGGTCAAACCATGGTGTCTTATTCAGCCATCCAAGTACCCAACGGCCCTTCATTCACATACTCGCTAGTACGCGACTACTGCACCTTCGGAAATTCCGTCTCCCCTTCACTGGTCTCTACGGTCTCCTACGGATTATCGGCCAGCCAGGGCCCCGCGGAAATCACATGCTCGTCGACCGCACCAACTTGCGCGGCCTCCACCCAGTGGATTTCAGCTGCTGGTGTCTCCGCGGTAACTTTGGCAATTTCAGAACCGGGCAGCAAATTCTCTTACAGCCTGACAGCAACTCCTCGGGCCTGGACCTCTGCCAGTGGCGGCGTACCAGGAGGGGGTGTCCCATACGCACCATTTACGCTTCTCGATCCCAATTCCTGCAGCGCCCTCAGGGTAGGACAAGGAACGCTTTCAGTGAATGTCGGTACTGGAACCGGCAATGGAGTGCTCAGCGTTGCGTCGACGTGTCCGGGAGCGGTTACGGTTTCAAATGGCGGAACTTTGGCGGCCTCGTCTGTAATTACGGCAGATCAGTCCCTGAACACGATAGCTACCAACGCCCAGGCGACCTATCCCTCCAACGAGTACTACAGTACCCAGCTCTCGAATCCATTCGCTGCCCTGGCTCCCCCAACTATTCCGACCGGACCGAGCGCATCATGCACATATACCCAAACAACCGATGCAAGTGGAAATCAGAACTTCACTTACACCTGCCCCCCGGGCGTCTACAACTCGCCGCCCGCCTTTTCCGGCACCAACACGGTAACCATCAACTTTTCAGGCGCAGGCACCTACTATTTCTCACAGGGCCTGATCATTCCAAATAACGTGACGGTCGACTTCGCAACGGGTACATACATTTTTGATGGGACAACCGCCCTGTCCACTGGCAGCAACGTAACAATGGACGGCAGCAACCTGCTCTTCTACATCGGAAGCGGGGCAGCGTCATTCGGTAACAATGGCACAATCAGTATGAGCGCATTATCTGAATATGACAGCATCGCGATATGGGATGCTGTTCCCTCTGGGACTATCACCATAGGTGACAACTCCAACGTGTCTTCCAACGCAAGCATTAATGGTGGCATCTATATGCCCCAGGGATCGCTCATTACCGGTTCAAACGTGACGGTCGCCGCAACGTTCATTGTGACAGACACGGCCACTTTTGGAAACAATTTGAATCTGACCATCACTTCGCCATGAACCCTTTGCCTGAGATTCTCTCAAGATCTGAATCAGCGTCATCAATTCCTCCGGACAGCCCTCGCCGCTCGGAGGCTGGCGACACTCTCATAGAGGTACTGATGACCCTGGTCGTTGCCAGCCTCTGCGCAGTCGCCTTTCTCGTCGCCTTTTCAACATCGATCTCAGCATCTGCGGAACACCGCACAATGGCGTCGATGGACACCGTCCTTAGAAGCGTTTCCGAGCAGGCCATCTCACAGATTCAGCTCCAAGCAAACCCATTGTTCACGCCTTGCGCCACACCCACAACATATAACGGACTCAACTTCGGGGTTCCAACCGGCTATTCGACAATATTGACATCAGTGATGTACTGGAATGGAACGTCATTCAGTTCTACATGCACCGCCGGTTCGACCTCTCCCCAGCTGATCGATTTGACCGTCACAGGGCCGCTCGGCACCACCAGTTCAATCAGCTTTGCCGTCGACGATACCCGATACACAGGATCGGCCGGCATGGACACTGCATCTAAACTCGCATTCACCACCCAGCCGGTTGGTGGAACACAAGGTGTACCGCTTTCCACACAACCCACAATTACAGTCGAAGACTCAAGTGGCAACCCGGTAACCTCTGATGCCTCAACAGTCACGCTAGTCATTACCTCAGGGACCGGAACCATTGGAGCAACCATCTCCGGGTGTTCCCAGGCCGAATCACAGGGCGTGATCACCTTATCGGGTTGCACCGTAAACGATTCGGGCACAGGCTATACCCTCACAGCAACGGACGGCACACTGACCGCAGTCAGCAGCCAATTTACGGTGGGTCAGTGACAATCGAAATGAAACCTACGGCGACAAGAACCAGAATCATGCCAGGCTGGAGGAGAAAATCATATTCGGGACCAATCCGCCTTGGATCGCACAAAAATAATTTAAACGTTCAAGCGCAG
>JAJYDM010000008.1 GCA_021777475.1 Actinomycetes bacterium
CCGATCTTAGTAATGAAACTCGCGGGAGGCTCAAGGCGTCGACTGACATGGCCAACGTTTCGCTGAAGATACCGTCGATACACCCAATGCTTGGCATCGACTCCTTCCCCGTTGTAAACCACCAGCCGGAGTTCACCGCCGCCTGTGTAACTGCCCCTGCGGACAGAGCGGTTATCGATGGCGCCATCGCCATGGCGCTCACCATAATCGATTCCGCCAGCGATCCCGAGATGCGTACCTACCTGATGGAAAAACGCACCAACTCGAGCCGTTAGTCTGCGGCTTCGGCAAGTGCCTCCGCCAAAGCCGGATGAACCAGCACGGACTCGACAATATCAGTGACCCTGAGTCTTGCGGTCACCGCAACGGCGATGACCGAGATTAGCTCTGCCGCATGCGCTCCAACTATTGAACCTCCGAGCACCACCCCGGTGGCAGGATCGGACAGGATTTTGACAAAGCCTCTGGCGTCACCATCGATTAGGGCCCTTGGATTCGATGCGAAGGGAACCTTTGTAACCCTAATCTTGCGGCCTTGGGCAAATGCCTCAGCCTCGGCTAGTCCTACGTCAGCGATTTCTGGCTCGGTGAATATCGCGGATGCCGCTTTCTCGTAGTCGAGATGCCGATGCTGACGACCATCCAAGCCCATTACGTGTTCAGCGACCTTGCGACCTTGCATCGAGGCGACGGATGCCAACTGGAGCTTTCCTGAAAGATCGCCTGCGGCATAAATATGGGAGACATTTGAAACACAGTGGTGATCAATCGGAACGTAACCCCACCGGTCTACGAACACACCAGCATTCTCAAGGCCAAGATTTTCTGAATTTGGCACTGACCCAATTGCCAAAAGGGCATGCGAGCCATCTATTGTTCGCTGGTCATCGCAAACAACCCTGACACCATCACCAGTCCGATTGATACCGATTGCTCTTGCACCCTTGTACAAGTGCACGCCCGATTCAAGAAAGTCGGTCTCCAAAGCTGCGGCGACTTCGGGATCCTTCGCTGGCAGAACCTGCTGCCGCGAAACCACAAGGGAGACCCTTGAGCCAAACGAACGGAACATGTGAACAAACTCGACGCCGGTCACTCCAGAACCGATTACTACCAGGTGCTCGGGGATCTCCTTCGGCGGATATGAATGCCTGGTAGTGAGAATTCTCACACCGTCCACCTCCGCCCAATCAGGCACTCGCGGCCTCGAACCGGTAGCGACTAGGATAGCGTCGGCATCTACCATCTCCTCGCTGCCGTCCGCGAAGGTTGCCAGCACCTCATGAGTGGAAATGATCTTTCCGGAGCCCCTGATCACCCTCACGCCTTGAGAACCCAGCAGCTGGTCGAATGACCTAGCAAGCTTGTCGGTGATAGAGCTGACCCGGATCTTCAGTTCGTCTAAATCAGGTGTAATTCGCTGTGTCGGCAAGCCGATCCTGTCGGCACGCTCCAACTTTTTTATGACAGCACCGGTGGCAATCATGGCTTTGGATGGAACGCAGTCCCACAGGTTGGCAGCCCCTCCAAGGATATCCTTTTCGATGAGGGTGACCTGAGCGCCCAAACGGGCTCCATGTGTTGCAGCTTGGACCCCGGCGGGACCACCACCGATTATCACAAATTTCACTAATTCTAACCTCGAGGTTGATAGGTGCCGAAAACGGTCCGCAATGTATCGGAGACCTCACCAAGCGTTGCCCGCCTGCGCAATGCCTCTTTCATAGGGTAAAGGAGATTGCTTCCTTCCCGTGCCCCCTTCGCCAGATCAGCCAATGCATCGGCAACTGCTGTGCCATCCCTCTGCACTTTCAGAACACTTACTCTCGCAACTTGCTGTGCTTGAAGGGCAGGATCTATTGGAAACACTTCCGGAGACTCTGGAGCCTCGTCGATGAATTCATTGACGCCAACAATGATCTTTGACCCAGAGTCCACAGCCTTCGCGTAGGCGTATGCGGCCTGTTCGATTTCGTCCTGCATGTAACCTGATTCAATCGCGTTGACCGCTCCACCAATGGCGTCGATCTGCCCAAGATAGTCCCATGCGCGCTCTTCTATCTGATCGGTGAGCGTCTCCACAAAATATGATCCTCCTAGCGGATCAGGAGTGTCTGTCACCCCTGACTCGAATCCAACTATCTGCTGAGTTCGAAGTGCAATCTTCGCAGCTTTAGTGGTCGGAAGTCCTAGAGCTTCGTCAAATCCGTTGGTGTGCAAGGACTGTGTTCCGCCCATTACTGCAGCTAAGGCCTGTATCGCCACCCGCACGATGTTTATCTCAGGCTGCTGAGCGGTGAGCGTCGATCCCCCGGTCTGGGTGTGAAAACGAAGCAGTAGAGATCTCTTATCTTTAGCATGGAATCTCTGCACCATCACCTGCGACCATATTCGTCTTGAGGCACGGTACTTGGCGACCTCCTCGAAGAGATTGTTGTGGGCATTCCAAAAAAAGGAAAGCCGGGGAGCAAAGTCATCGACGTCGAGGCCAGCGTCGATGGCTGCCTGGACATAGGCAATGCCATTTGCGATCGTAAACGCGATCTCTTGTACCGCAGTGGATCCAGCCTCACGAATGTGATATCCAGAGATGGAAATCGTGTTCCAGTTTGGCAGATTATCGTGACAGTAGCTGAATGTGTCGGTGATCAGCCGCATGGAAGGCCTAGGGGGGTATATATAGGTACCCCTGGCGACATACTCCTTCAAGATGTCGTTTTGAATCGTTCCCCTGAGGACTTTTGGTGACACACCATTTTCTTCCGCCACAAGCTGGTAAAGCAGCAGAAGAATGGAAGCGGTGGAGTTGATTGTCATTGAGGTTGTCACTGTGTCCAGTGGAATATCCCGGAATAACAGCTTCATGTCTTCTATGGAATCGATGGCAACGCCCACCTTTCCCACTTCCCCCTCAGCTCTAGGGTGGTCGGAGTCAAGCCCCATCTGAGTTGGCAGATCAAATGCACAGCTCAACCCGGTCTGGCCAGCCTTGAGCAGGAACTTGAACCGCTCGTTGGTCGCCTCTGCGGTCCCGAAACCGGCATACTGACGCATTGTCCACAGGCGGGACCGGTACATGTCCCTGTAAACACCTCGGGTAAACGGTACGTCTCCAGGTGACCCCAGCTTCAAGTCTGGATTCCAGCCATCGAGCTTTTCAGGTCCATAGATCGGCTCAATCTCTATACCCGACTCTGTCTCGTGGTTAATTTTCCGCATAAACAAAGACAATAATCGAAAAGGGCCCAGATTCACAAAAGAACCTGGGCCCCATTCCCGTCAATAACTCCGCATGCAACGACTCACCCTCAAGCTGTAGCCAGCACCTTCGCGTGAGGCATGCACAAATGGTCATACTCCGCGATGACAATCTCGTCAACATCAGGACCGCAAGCAGGGCAGCTCGGATCCCTTCTCATCTTGAATGTTCTGAAGGTCTCCTCAAGGGCATCGTAGGCAAGCAATCTTCCAACTAGAGGATCCCCCAGTTCAAGCAGGAGCTTAATAGCCTCCATTGCCTGGATTGATCCAATGATTCCCGGAAGGACTCCCAGGACACCAGCTTCAGCACAAGATGGGGCGAGTTCGGCAGGTGGAGGTTCCGGCACAAAGCAACGGTAGCACGGACCAGCATAGGGATTGAACACTGTAACTTGGCCTTCAAACCGGAATATCGAACCATGCACCACTGGAATTCGCTTCAAGAGGGCAGCATCGTTGACAAGGTACCGTGTCGGGAAGTTATCCATTCCGTCCACAATCACGTCGTATCCGTCAATAACATCCAGTACGTTGTCTGCCCCAAGTCTCATGTCATAGGTAATGACCTCAACGTCGGGATTCAGAAGCGAAATGGTCTTCTTTGCAGAGTCGACCTTTCTTTGGCCAATTCTGTCAACGTTGTGCAGTACCTGTCGCTGCAAGTTTGACGCATCGACTTCGTCCATGTCAATGATTCCGATGTGGCCGACGCCGGCCGCCGCCAGATACAAGGCCGCTGGCGAACCAAGCCCACCGGCTCCAAGCAAAAGTACACGCTTCTCCAAAAGCTTCTGCTGTCCAGCCTCACCAACCTCTGGCAACAGCAGGTGACGCTGATAGCGATTCCTCTGTTCGGGCGTCAGAGTCTTAGGCGTTACCCACTTCAAACCTTCGTCTTTCCATCTATTGAAGCCCCCTGCCATGGACAGGACCGTCTCGTATCCGAGCTCCTGAAGTGACTTTGCCGCCAAGGCTGAGCGCACCCCACCGGCGCAATAAACGACAATCTTTTGTCTCTTGTCAGGGATCCGGCCTTCCACCTGTACTTCAAGATTCCCTCTTGGCAGAAACATTGAGTTCTCAATGGTTCCCTGTTCGTACTCGTCAGCTTCGCGAACGTCTAGGAACAGCCAGCCCTTCCCAAGCTTCGACGCACTTATTGTATCGATCTCTTCAATCTGAGACTTAGTCTTAAGTAAAATCTCTCTAAAACTTGCCATGGGTTACACTCCAGCGGTCTGTGATATTTCCCTTTTTAAAACCCTACCATATTAGTCAACATTCCACGCACACCAAAATTATTGAAAATCTCAGTAACGGACAACATCCCCCTGGGAGCCAAATACTTGCGAAAGTCCCGACCTGGCCTTAGTTTTTAGCTATGGAGTACTACGAGCTTCTGGCCAAACGAAGAATGTACCGTCATTTCAGCAGTGAGCCAATTCCACCCGAAGTCCTTGAGAAGATACTTGATTCGGCCACACGGGGACCTTCTGCTGGATTTTCGCAAGGTTTCGACTTCCTCGTGCTCAATCAGAAGCCCGCCTTGGAACAGTTCTGGAACTTGGCCTTGACCCCTCAGTGGAAAGAGGAGACCACTTCGCACAAAGGCCTGTGGAATGCGCCGGTGGTGATTCTTCCTCTAGCCAATCCCGACGCATACATTCAGAGATATACGGAACAGGACAAGGACTACTCTCCCCTCCAAGATAAGGACCATTGGCCAGTCCCATACTGGTACATCGATACCGCATTTGCGTCAATGCTTATCCTGAATTCAGTTGTATATGAAAACTTAGGTGCCCTATTTTTTGGCATATTTCGAAATTTGGCTTGCATCAAGAAATCCTTTCAGATTCCCGACAATTACCATCCAATTGGCGCCATAGCGATCGGGTACCCTTCTTCGAGCGACGTTTCGGCGTCTGCCAAAAGAGGAAGGCGGGAGAAGTCCTCGCAATTTCATTTCAATCAATTTTAACGATTACCACTCTTCGACAAAATTTCAACAAACAATCTATTAGGTCAGCGAAGTGGCGAATACTGACAGTAGCAACTCAAATTTCCACTTTACAAATCCCAGAGAATTTGACACACTGAACACTGCTTCTCCGCAAGTGACCGAATGATACTAAAGGGGAAAATAATGTTAGTTACTGGAAGCGACGCAGGCGATGCGCAGGATGAGCCTTCATCAGATTCACCGAATAACGCATATTTCGTCTCAGCCAAGAAACACCCCATGTGGGAGTTCCAGTCGCCTATCCGCATCACAAGTTGGAGAGACGTCAACATAGAATCATTGGGCTACGACCCGCGATCAAGCTACGTTGAGAAATTCTGGTTGCCATTTCTCGGTCCATCAACAGTCTTCCTAGTCAGGAGAATAACTGAGACGCTTGAAAACGAGCCCTACGGAACCGCGATCGACTTGCAAGAACTTTCGATCATGTTGGGCCTTGGACCCAACATCACCAAACACTCTTCCATCCAAAAGACACTCAATCGACTTCTAGTCTTTGAGCTAGCACGCATCATGCCATCCAAGGCAGTTTCCGTTCGACTGAAACTGCCGCCCTTACCACAAAGATTCATCAGTAGGCTGCCCCAAAGCTTGCAAGAGTTCCATGGCAAAGAATTGCAGGACGGACCCGAAAACGCCCTTGCAGCCATCCGGACTCGGGCTCGATCGTTGGCCCTGGCTCTCACAAAGTTAGGACACGATCGAATGGCAATTGAAAAACAGCTGATCTCCTGGAGGTTTCACCCCTCTGTCTGCTACGAGACGCTCAACTGGATCGAAACAGTTTCCATGCCAGACAAAGCTTCATCTGATCAACCAAACGAGACGAGTAATGATGACCTGAACATACCGAGAACTCAGCAATAGAACATCCAATTGAATTTCCCGATCTGGGCCGTGTCGCTCTCGAGAAGCCGCAATTTAGCTGACGTTGTGACATGGCCTGGTTTTGAACTTGACCTCTAGCGAGGCAAGATCCGTGGAATATCAACAATCAGGGCGTTTGATTCGCACCGCAAACACGGCGCTACTGTGATTTGGCCTCCAGATACTTACATAGGGTCCTGACACCAAATCCGGTAGCGCCCTTCCTGAAATAGCGGTCATCCGATTCAGATCTGGACGGCCCTGCAATATCAAGGTGTGCCCAGGGAGTCTCTCCGACAAACTCCTTAAGCAGCAAAGCAGCAGAAATTGTTCCAGCAGCACCGGGAGCGCCGATATTCTTCATATCCGCAACTTCAGACTCTATGTGCTTCTTATATCGGTCCGGAAGAGGTAGTTGCCACAGTGGTTCTCCCGCTTCTTCTCCAGCCTGAAGAACTCCGTTTATGACACTTGGATCATTTCCCATCACACCTGCAATTTCCCGCCCCAGTGCCACCACACACGCGCCCGTTAGCGTGGCAAGATCAATGATCTCAGCAGCCCCGTCCTCGTGGGCAAGCGAGAGCGCATCAGCGAGTACCAATCGCCCTTCAGCGTCGGTGTTCAACACCTCAACGCTTTTACCATTTCTGGCGACGAACACGTCACCGGGCTTCGTCGCCGACCCACTCGGCATGTTCTCCGTTAATGCCATATATCCGTCTACCGCGACCGCTATCCCCAGACCCGCAATCACCGAAAAAGTCGCCAACACCGCGGCCGCGCCACTCATATCGGTTTTCATTGTCATCATTCCATCGCCGCTTTTAAGCGACAAACCGCCGGAATCAAAGGTGATTCCCTTTCCAACCAAAGCCACGACAGCCTCACCTTTTACCCCTTCTGGGCGATAGGACATCTTCACCATTCGCGGCTCCTCGACGGAACCGCGGGAAACCGCCAGTAGTCCACCAAGCGCTTCTGATTCGATCTCAGCTTTGTCCCAAACTCGACAGCTTATGCCATTTGCTTCGGACACACTCTGTGCTATCTCGGCAAAGCGAGTGGGGGTCATGGTGGCAGCCGGCTCATTGATCAGGTCGCGTGCAAAACAGGTCGCATTTGCAACCAGCACAGCCCTATTTACTGGGCCAAACATTTGAGATGTTGCCGTGACGACAAGCTGCAAGTGCGCGAGTTGCGGTAATGACGAGGCGTCGAAACCCTTCCCCCTAAGTGCGTCATAACGGTAATGACCCAGGACTGCACCTTCCGCAAAAGCGGCTATCAGATCTGGGTCCACGCCACCCGCATTGACTGCGGCGACAGTGACGTCTTTAGCCAAGGCCCTCACGGCTGCCGCACCGGCAAGGCGAAATGCCTCTCTATCAAGATTCTCGCCAAGTCCAACAAACAAGGCCACTCGATTTGAACCGTCAGACAACGCCACCAAGGTCTGACCAGACTTTCCAGTGAAACCGCCTCCCTGCGCAAGGTCGGGCTGGGGTAATGTTCCTCCCAACGCCTGCAAGCCATCGCGAACAAGGTTCACTTCGAAGGCTTCAGGACTACCGCTTGAAACCACAATGACCTGCAATTTATTCATTTCTCTCCCGATCGGATTCATTTTCATAACTTCATGCGCGCTGACCTCTAACCGCTTTGGCGGTAAGGTGAACGTCTTCCTGCCAACGTGCCAGAGTCCATACCAGGTCAGAAAGCCGATTAAGGTAAGGTCCCACCTGGGAGTCGGGATTCTCACTGGTAAACACAACGCTCAAGCGCTCGGCCCTTCTGATAACAGTGCGGGCTACATCCAGACTGGCGGAGATTCTATTCTGGCCTGGAACGGCAAATTCGTTAGGAAAACTGAATTTGGCGGTTATCTCATCGATCTGTCTCTCGATGCTCAAGGTCATCTCCGCACTGACGGCAGTCTTTCCTTCGGTTAGCCTGCCACGATTTGCCTTATCCGTGGCAACCTCAGCCATGAGGACCCAGAGATCTGACTCTAACGCCACGAGCAGCCTGTCAATCACACTGTTTGGCTCGCATTCTGCCCGGGCTAAACCGAGGGTTGCCTGAGCCTCGTCAACGGCACCGTTAAGTTCAATCTGCGGTGCGTCTTTCCTGACCCGTCCCCCGTACAAAAGTCCGGTATTACCGTCATCGCCTTTTTTCGTATAGATCTTCACGCAAGATAAAGAATAATTGGCACCAAAAAGTTATCATCCAGTCGGCACCAACCCGAAGCAATACTCAGACAGTTCGAATCAGCAGGTAACCTCTAATTGAAATGAGAGATTACCTCGAGCGAATTAAAGAAAAAATACTTATTTACGACGGAGCCACCGGGACTAATATTCAACTGCTCGGACTCGGACCAGACGACTTCGGCGGACCTGACCTTGAGGGCTGCAACGAAGCGCTCGTGCTTAGCCGCCCGCAGGTAATTGCGGAACTCCATGATTCGTTTCTCAAAGTAGGCGTGGACGCGATTGAAACCGACACCTTTGGTGCGTTTCCAACAGTACTTGCAGAATACGGCATTGAGGAAAAAGCCTACGAGATCAATTTCAAAGCGGCGCAGATCGCCAAAGAAGTGGCCAGTTCATACTCCAGCACCAGTCATCCCAGATTTGTGGCAGGTTCCGTTGGTCCCGGAACAAAGTTTCCGTCGCTGGGACAAATCACTTTCAGCCAACTCAGAGATGCCTACCAGGTTCAGGCCGAAGCGTTGATCGATGGCGGAGTAGACCTAATTCTGATTGAAACGGTCTTTGACCTTCTATCTGCAAAGGCGGCAATCATTGCCGCAAGACGCGCGATGGCAAAAGTCGGGCGACAGGTCCCAATCCAAACCCAGGTGACGATTGAACTTACCGGACGGATGCTGCCAGGGACCGAAATCGGGGCAGCTCTGACCTCCCTAGACGCCATGAGAGTGGACGTAATTGGCATCAATTGTGCCACTGGACCGGCTGAGATGAGCGAACACCTTCGCCACCTAACTGCGCACTCAAGAACCCCAGTCTCGTGCCTTCCTAACGCCGGCCTTCCATCGGTTGTAGATGGAAAGATGCATTATGACCTGACTCCTGATGAACTTGCCGCCTATCATTCGCGATTCGTCACCGAACTCGGAGTAAGGGTTATCGGAGGGTGCTGCGGCACCACTCCGGAACACCTGCGCAAGGTTGTCGAAGTCTGTGCCAACCTTGAGCCTGCAACTCCGAAAGTGGAATTTGAGCCATCTGTATCGTCGCTGTACTCTTCCGCCTCGCTCAAACAGGAGAACGCGTACTTCGCCATAGGTGAGCGCACCAACGCAAATGGCTCGAAGAAGTTCCGTGAGGCGATGCTCTCCAAAGATTGGGAAACCTGCGTCCTAATGGCAAAAGATCAGGTTAAAGAGGGCTCCCATGCAATAGACGTGTGCGTCGATTACACAGGCGCTGATGGAGTCGGCGACATGAATCAGATTGCCTCACGATTCGCGACACAGTCTTCGTTGCCAATAGTTCTCGACTCAACTGAACCTCCTGTCATTGAAGCAGGTCTCCAATGGCTCGGTGGAAAGCCGATCCTAAATTCAGTCAATCTGGAGGATGGAGATAGCCCCGGAACACGGCTGGACCGCTTTTTGACCTTGGCGAGAGAGTACGGGGCCGCCGTAATCTGCACCTGTATCGACCAAGAAGGCCAGGCTCGAACCGCTGAATGGAAATTGAAAGCTGCCAAAAGCATCTATGACGTTGCGATAAACAGATACGGACTTGAACCCCACGACCTCATCTTTGACCCACTCGCACTTCCGCTCACGACCGGCATGGAGGAGTCCCGAAAAGACGGTATAGAGACGATTAACGCTATAAGAGCCATCAAGTCAGATCTGCCGGGGGTTTTTACGGTGATTGGTCTATCGAACACGTCCTTCGGCCTCAACCCAGTGGCTAGACACGTGCTGAACTCGGTCTTTCTAGACGAGTGTGTAAAGGCCGGATTGGACGCGGCAATTGCTCATCCCGCACGAATTCTTCCGCTGGCAAAGATTCCGGAGGAGCAGAAGCAAATCTGTCTCGACCTAATCTACGACCGGCGAAGCCCGGGATATGACCCGCTCAGCAAGCTCATACAGACTTTTGAGGGAGTCAAGAGTTCAGCTGAGGAAATTGTAGACCTTTCGACTCTCGAAATCGGCGAAAGGCTCGCCCGAAGAATAATCGATGGGAATCGGACGGGAATTGAGGCTGACCTTGATCAGGCTCTTGCAGAAGGCTACCCAGCCCTGGAAGTCATAAACAACTTCTTGTTGGACGGCATGAAGGTGGTGGGTGATCTTTTCGGAAGCGGGCAATTACAGCTGCCCTTCGTCCTATCCAGTGCCGAAACGATGAAAACTGCTGTCAGCTATCTCGAACCATTCATGGAAAAGGAAGAAACCGGATCGAAGGGCAAGGTGGTACTTGCAACTGTAAAAGGTGACGTTCATGATATTGGAAAGAATCTAGTTGATATCATCCTGACAAATAACGGCTATCAGGTATTCAATCTTGGAATCAAAGTCTCAGTCGGGGAGATGATACAAAAGGCACTTGAGGCCGGGGCGGACGCAATTGGAATGAGCGGGCTGCTAGTAAAATCCACGCTGATCATGCGTGAAAACCTCGAAGAACTCAATGAGAGAGGCCTAGAGGAAATACCTGTCATCCTGGGTGGTGCGGCCTTGACGCGAACATACGTCGAAAAGGATCTACGAGGATTATACAAAGGCAGACTGTTCTACGGAAAGGACGCCTTTGAAGGATTGCATACCATGGACCGTCTGATGGAAATGAAGAAAACTGGGGTCAATGATCCTAATTTTGGACGTGTTCTCTCCGAACGAAGACTGCCGCAGAGAAAATCCGAGAGGGATCAGGCCTTCGAAGAAAATCCCGAACTTCCCTCTAGGTCACCTGAAGTGGCGATCAATAACGAAATATTTATCCCTCCGTTCATCGGATCCCGGGTGGTCAAAGGAATCCCGTTGAATGAGATTTCCGAATTCATAAATGAAACGGCTCTTTTCCGAAACCAGTGGGGATTTAGGCCAAATTCTGGCGAACCAGATCCAGAATTCAAAGCGAGGACGAGGCCGATACTGCGTGAACAGCTGAATAAGGCCATAGCTGAGCAGATACTCAATCCACAGGTTGTCTATGGATACTATCCTGTGGGCTCCTCCAAAGGCGACCTCATCGTATTTGCCGATACCGAACGCACTAATGAGCTAGCAAGGTTTACCTTTCCCCGCCAAAAACGTGAGCCCTATCTCTGTATTTCGGACTTTTTCAGGCCAGTTGAATCAAATGAAGTCGACTATGCCGCATTCCATATCGTTACAATGGGCCGCAGGGCTTCTGAGGTGGCTGCCGAGTATTTCAAGGAAAACCGCTACCAGGACTACTTGCTATTACACGGCCTGAGCGTCGAAATGACCGAGGCGTTGGCAGAATATTGGCACCACAGAATAAGGACAGAATGGGGATTTGTCGACGAGGACGGTCCAACCCTCACCGGCCTCTTCAGGCAACAGTACCGAGGCGGCCGATATTCGTGGGGATATCCTGCATGTCCTAATTTGGAAGACAACGCCACAGTCGCGCGGCTCTTGGAGGCTGGTCGAATCGGAGTGACAGTTAGCGAAGGCTTCCAGCTTCACCCCGAGCAGACGACCTCTGCAATAATTTGCCACCATCCGCGCGCCAAGTACTTCATAGCCTAAATGGTTCCGCTACCCGACCTGGTGAAGAGCCCTGTCAACCTTGTTCAATAGCTCATATCCGGTTTCTGTGGCAATCACGATATCCTCAATCCTGGCGCCGTAAAGATTTGGGATGTAGATCCCAGGCTCAATGGAAAACGTGTTGCCCGCCCCTATTTCGTCCGTATTTCCCGCAACTATGTAAGGCTCCTCGTGCTCCTCGATTCCGATACCATGACCGGTTCGGTGAATAAAATATTGGCCGTAGCCGAACTCTTCAATATACGACCTTCCCAGTTCATCCACGCTTTCACAACTGATTCCGGCACGAACAGACTCGACTTGGCGGAGTTGAGCTGTCTTCAAGATTGCATAAAGCTCAAGAAACCTGTCTGGCATTTCTCCCGTAACCACCGTCCTAGTGATATCCGAACAGTACCCGACCGATCCATCAATTCTGAACTCGCCGCCAAAATCAACCACAATTGCCTCATCGTGGCCTATCACGCGCTTCCCGGGTTCATGGTGAGGGGAAGCTGAATGAGGACCGGCACCCACAATTGCAAAGTTGACCTTCTGAAGCCCTTCTGCAATGAGCCGCTCGGAGATTTCCATTGAAATCCCTATCTCGCTTCGACCGATGAAACTCACTTCGCCGTCGATAATCGCCTGAGCAACTCTGTCCGTTCGCTCGGCTGCCTCAGCTAACATTGCTTGTTCTACGGGGTCCTTAACACTCCTAAGACTATTGGTTACTCTTGATGCGGGTGAAAATTTTGCACCGCACTTGGTCTGTAGGGAAAGTAGCGATACCGCCCAAGTCCGGTCAGAGATGCCCACCTTTCCACAACCTTCAAGTGCGCCAGCGACAATCTCGAACGGATCTTCATATTCGTGCCAGGGACGTACTCTGAAAAGGTCTCCATGTAGCGAGACTCTGGGCTCTTCCAAGGCTGGAACAACCAGTACGGGCTGCTCATTCTTTCTGACCACCAGTGCCGTGAGCCTTTCAAGGGGCATGGCCTGGTAGCCAATTAGCCAAGGAAGGTCAGCGCCCAAAGACAGGACTAGGGCATCGTTTTCCACGACATCCATCTGCTCAATTACCCGCTTCAACCTTGAAAAATAGGCTTTCGAAAACTCCGCGGCGTCAATCGTCAGTCTGTTCATCAGCTACCACACGCCAGCAACCAAGACGTCCAACTCACTATCGTCAAACCCTAAGAAGGGGAACGGAACTGGCAATCGCTCCAAATGAGGACTTGGCGTGGTACGAAGACCGCACCATTGGAGATGCCTCCACATGGCCAATGCCCAACCCTTCACCCACCTGGGCCAGCTCATGGAACTCTTCGGGAGTGATCCACCTAGCAACTGGAAAGTGGTTCACGGTTGGCCGAAGATACTGACCAATGGTCACAATGTCACAGCCAATGGACGCCAAATCGCGGAGCGAACTAGTAAGCTCCTCCTTGGTTTCACCCATTCCCGCAATCAAGGAAGACTTCGTGACAAGTCCTGCCTCTTTGGCTCTGGCCAGGACCGAAAGTGACCTGGCGTAGGATGCCGACGGACGCACTACGTACTGGAGTCTTGCCACGGTCTCAAGATTGTGGTCGAGCACATCAGGACGCGCATCGAACACCTTATTAAGACTGTCGCTGTCCCCCTTGCAGTCTGAGATCAAGACTTCAACACCAGTTCCTGGCGATAGACGGCGTATTTCCCTTATCGTCGCCGCAAATGCCCCTGCACCCCCATCGGAAAGGTCATCTCTCGCGACAGCAGTCACGACCGCAAACGCGAGGTTCATCTCCTTAACCGCCTCTGCCACCCTCGTTGGCTCCATCGGATCGAGAGGGGCGGGATGATTGGTCCGTACAAGGCAAAACGAGCATGCACGGGTACAGTCTTCGCCGTTGATCATGAACGTGGCGGTTCCATCTGCCCAACATTCGAAAATATTTGGGCAACCTGCCTCTTCGCACACCGTGGACAGGGAAAACTTACGCATGGTCCGTTTCACACCACGGTACTCAGGACCCATATTGGCTTTTGCCCGCAGCCAGTCCGGTTTACGTGAACCTATGGTCAGGAAGTGTTCCGCATTGAGTCCTGCCCTGTCCATTCTCTTTGAGAGACTACTTCTGTAGTTCTCACCAACCGGTGGCGTTTGCACGACTACTCGTCCAGGTTCTAGACCGCGATCCGACATCTGGCCGGGCCTTTCGTAGCGATGGAAACCGACGCTTTGGTGGAAAAATGTTCCGTCATCGAATGCCATAGCTCCGAGTCGGACAAAGGCATCAACAACTTCCTCCATGGAAACACTGATCCCCTCGTTTTCAAGTGAGGTCACCGGCTTGTCCGCGATCCCGCATGGAACGATGTGGCTGAACATTGAGAGATCTGTTTTCACATTGAGGGCAAAGCCATGCATCGATCTATTGCGGGTGATCTTGACACCAATGGCACAGATCTTCCTTGGATTGTCACCCCGTGGATCAACCCAGACACCTGGATAGCCATCCAACCTACCTGCATTGACTAGCCCCAATTCGGCAAGGACGTCAATTATCAGCTTCTCGAGCCGATAAACATACTTGGGCGTTCGGTCGGCTTCATCTGGAACGTTCAAAATAGGGTAACCCACCAGCTGACCAGGTCCGTGATAAGTGACATCCCCGCCCCTGTCAGCTCGAATCATCTCGGCACCCACGTTTACCGGATCAACCAGAATATTCTTCAAGTCTGCCCTAACACCTAGCGTGTAAACACTTGGATGCTCAAGCAAAAGAAAATACTGCTCTAAGGTATTTGCAAATAATGCTCGCTGTACCGCTTGTGCGTCGTTGTACCACACTCGCCCGAGCCATCGAGTCTGAAGCATTTTGGCCTCCCAATATGGGCGATTGCCACGTTGATGGCAACAAAAGATCAACTAGATTCATTGGACGATGAACCACCGGCATGATGGCCCATCATCCAGCTTTATCTTCCTAAAGCTCCTGCGCCCAGTTCCAGGTCTCGATAATTTCCTTCATCCGGCCTAGAAACGCTGCGGCATAAGCTCCGTCAATTACCCGATGGTCAAACGACAATGCCATGATCCCCACAGAGTGGATTGCAATCGACTCAGACCCGTCCGTCTGAGTCACAACAACTGGTTTTCGCTTTACCCCATCCGTAGAAAGTATTGCCACCTGCGGCTGGTTGATTATGGAAACAGTCATGAAAGTTCCGAAGGGACCTGGGTTAGTGATAGTAAAGGTACCACCCGCAATGTCGTCAGCGCTCAATCTCTTGGACCGTGCTCTGTCCGCAAGGTCCCTGATATCTCGTGCAAGCCCTCTCAGCCGCTTCGTGTCTGCGCCATGTATGACAGGAGCTATAAGGCCCTCCTGATCTAGATCAACTGCTATCGAAAGGTTGAGGTCTTTGTGTACAATCAGCGCATTCTCACCGACAGATGCATTCAGGTGAGGGAACGTTCTCATTGCCTCTACCGTCGCACGGGCAATGAATGGCAAATACGTGAGTGAGAACCCCTCCTCGCCGCGGAACTGATCCCTCACAGCCTTCCTAACCCGCTCAACTGCTTCAAAGTCAATCTCAATAGACACCAGAGCGTGGGGTGAAGTCGCCTTTGAGCGGACCATGTGCTCGGCGGTACGACGCCTAATGTTCGTAAACGGAATGACTTCATCCCTCGCCCCCGCAATACTCGTCTCTACCGACAGACTTCGCGTTGCTGGTGACTGAACCCTGGAGGCCGACGTCGTTACCACCGACTGCGCATCTGGAATCGCCATTGGCGGTGGCTGAACAGCGGTTACAGCTGTAGCCGGTGCCTCAACCTCTGGACGCACGTCGCCACCACCCGATGCCCTCCTGTCGAGGAATGACAAAACGTCAGATCTAGTTATCCGACCTCCAGCGCCGGTGCCAACGATATCAGCAGGATCGATTTCATTGTCATGAATGAGCTTTCGGACTACCGGGGACAGCAGCAAAATTCCGTCGTCTACAGCTGGCGCTGAAGTCGGGGCAGGAGCGGTCGCACTCGCAGCAGCTGGCGCTGGAGTCGGGGCAGGAGCGGGCGCACTCGCAGCAGCTGGCGCTGGAGTCGGGGCAGGAGCGGGTGCACTCGCAGCAGCTGGCGCTGGAGTCGGGGCAGGAGCGGGCGCACTCGCAGCAGCTGGCGCTGGAGTCGGGGCAGGAGCGGGCGCACTCGCAGCAGCTGGCGCTGGAGTCGGTACCTCGGCGCCTGAAGAAATGACCGCAAGAACCGTTCCGACATCAACGGTCTCTCCCTCCTCGACAAGAATTTGAGTTAGGACGCCAGCGGCTGACGACGGAACCTCTGAATCCACTTTGTCAGTGGAAACCTCGAAAATAATCTCATCCTGTGCAACTGAATCGCCAATTTTCTTGAGCCATTTGGTAACTGTTCCTTCAGTAACAGTTTCGCCAAGTTGTGGCATCGTAATCTCAGCCAACGTGAAGTCCCCTTCCTGTCAATGCCATAACGGTCTCACCAAACGCCTCCGAGAGTGTCGGGTGAGGTTGAATGAACTGGGATACCTCTTCAGGAGTGGCTTCCCAGTTAACTGCAAGATAACCCTGGCCGAGTTGTTCCGTAACCCAGGGACCAACCATGTGGACGCCAAGGATACGACCGGCCGAACCGTCCGGCAGCCTCTCTGCCAATACCTTCACAAGTCCATCAGTCTCGCCTAGAATTCGGGCTCGTGAATTGCCGCCAAATGGATCCTTTTTCACAATCACGTCGATACCCGCCGTCCTCGCAGCTTCTTCAGTGAGTCCTGCAAAAGCAACCTCCGGGTGACAGTAGATGCACCATGGAACTTTTGAGTAATCGACCGGAGCCACCTGTTCTCCAAGAATGTGCTTGATGGCAACGATCGCCTCCGCAAAACCAATGTGCGCCAGCTGGGCAGTTGCCACCAGGTCGCC
This sequence comes from Actinomycetes bacterium, assembly GCA_021777475.1. Classification (GTDB taxonomy): domain Bacteria; phylum Actinomycetota; class Acidimicrobiia; order Acidimicrobiales; family Acidimicrobiaceae; genus SCQM01. The sequence goes on from JAJYDM010000008.1 coordinate 16,875, forward strand.
AACTGCGTAAACGCCCTGTTCGGTTGTTCTCATGTATTGGTCAACTGTAACAAACCCGCGCTGGTCTACCTCCACCTCGGCGCCAGCGCTAAGAAGACCTTCCGAGTTGGGACGCCTTCCAACTGAAACTATTACCACCTCCACCGAGACTGACTGCTGATCGCCAAAATGGACCGTGGTACCGATGGAATCCGCATGCGGGGTATGTCCAGAGACGGCAACCCCGGTGTGGACATTGATCCCTCTTCGGCGGAACGACTTCAGAACCACCTCGGCCACATCTTTGTCAACTCCTGTAAGTATCTGCGGGAGTGCCTCCAGAATTGTCACTTTGGCACCGAGATCGGCCATCATTGACGCAAACTCGCAACCTATGGCCCCACCTCCAATAACGGCAACACTCGCCGGCAGAGAATCCAATGACAAAACTTCGTCCGATGTCATCACTATTTTTCCATCGATATCGAAACCAGGTATAGACCTTGGCACGGATCCGGCAGCAAGGATGACGTTCTGACCCTCGAGCACGCGACCGTCGGAAACTTCGACACGGCCACTACCAATGTACTTTGCAGCTCCCTCAATTACCTCGATCTTCCGACCCTTCATCAGCCCAGACAGACCCTTCCAAAGTTGGTCAACTACCTTTTGTTTTCGAGCCTGAGAAACGGAGAAATCAATTCTTGGGTCCGCTACCGTAATTCCAAATTCTGATGCTCCGGTGACTGCCCTAAATGCGGCGGCAGTCTCAAGAAATTCCTTTGCTGGCACACAGCCCCTATGCAGACAAGTACCACCAACCTTTTCCTTTTCGACAACCGCAACGGATAATCCAGCGGAGGCACCATATAGCGCTGCTGCATAACCACCAGGCCCACCACCGATTACCAGTACGTCATATATATCAGACGTCGGACTCACCTCCAAGATCATTTATCACTGGATCAAAGTCCACCAGTTCAAAAATTAATTGCCACCATTTCGAAACGTATTTGTTTTAACAAGTTCACCTTAATGGCAGTTGGAAAGTTACGGGCAACTAGAGCTTCTATTCGCTCAGATTGCTTTAAGAAACCCTAAAAGACGAACCGCCCAACGACATTATTCGACAGTTATCCCGCACCACAAACCGATCGGCCTGAGGCCCAACTAGCACCAATATTACGGTTCAGGGCTGGGACCCACCCATCAAACGAACGAGATCAAGCGTCACTTGACAATCTATATGTGAACGATGCCCTGCAGAAGGAAGTCTTTGATATTGATAATTGCCAAACCTTGAATTCCACGCGCCAACAAAGGCGGAGTATTTGACCATCACGCAGTCCCAATTGCTCTTCAACTTAGGAAGTTCGTTTCTTATGGCCTCGTAAAAGAGCATGCCTCGATCGAAAGAACTGTTGTAGGCGAGTAGCAATTTATCTCTAGTGACTTCTTGGAGTTGCGCCCATGTTTCTATCATCGACGGGGAGCCAACCACCAACTCATTCGAAATACCGTGTATCGCGGCAACCTCATCCGGAATCGCCACACCGGGATCAATCAAGGTGTCAAGCACCAGATCCCCAAGGCCATTCAAGACGCTCACCTCGACCACCCGGGAATACCTGGGATTGAGCCCGGTCGTTTCGGTGTCGATGATGCACCAGTCTTCTGGATTCTCGAGAAGCTGCCTGCTCCACTCGATCGCCTTGGTGCGATCTGCTAGCCTTTGTTCTCCGCTTGGCTCAGGAACCATAACTCCGACGATAACATGAAGTTGAGACTATCGCTCGCACTAATACACACCAAACATCCATAGCTGCTAGCCGCCCAACTTACTAATATTCCAAACTTCAGAACCCCATTGCGCCGCTAGAAAGAACCGGTCGTCCCGAACCAGGCTTTCTCTCCACTCGACCACCGTCTTGCCCGAATATGCGGCTCTCTCAAGCGAGAGAACGGGGACACTTTCGGAGAGTTCCAAAATAACACGGTCAGGCTCGGCTGGTATCGCAGCCCTTATCCTCTCCCAACCTCCGGTTATAACAACGTCACAGCAACTCTCGAGCACCTCATATATCGAGCCGGAAGACAGATCCACTTCTGAAAGGCGAGAACCAATCTCCTTGGGAAACCATGAACGATTAATTGCGACAACCTCATCGCCAGCTTTACGAACCCGCTCTACAAAAAATACCTCATCGCCAGGACCTGCCCCAATAGCATCAATCCCCCGATCAAGTGACACGACTGCCTGAGCCAACACGACAGACGACTCGACCAGACCACTCTTGGTGATCTCCTTCGCCAGGCTGTAACTCGAAGCGAACAAGTGGTCTTGCCAGGGCGAAACGAAGGTTCCTTTACCCTGAACTGAGTGGAGCCTCCCCTGTTCAGTGAGCTGTCTGATAGCTTCCCTGACCGTGTGTCTCGAAATCTTGTATGTTTGCATTAGTTCGTGTTCGGAGGGAAAACCATCACGATACGCACCTGCATCCAGCAAACGGGTAACTACTTTGACAAGTTGCGACCACAGTGGCTCGGAGCTGGATGGATCCAGTTCAATCGAAACCTCTCGCACACGATCATCTTTTGAAATCGCGTCCACCGGTTAACCGCCAGCCTTGCCCAGGAGGAATGAGGTTACCAGTACCAAAAATACGAAGACAGTAATGGGTACGAAATACCGATCCCGCTGAAAAGCAAAGATCACCGCGGAGACAAGGACCCTGAGAATCGGAGTTGCCAACAGGATGATCAGTCCAAAGACGATTATCGCTTCACCTTGAAGGTGTGACAGTCCACTGAATACAGTTGAAAGGCTATGAGGGTAGTTGGAACTCTTGGTTAGTAGCGCCTTGTTTATGGCGTTGTCATGCAGGTACGTACCCGGCTTTCGGACAAATGACACTATGACTCCGACAACCACAACTGAAAGCGATAGAACAACTCCAATCCTAAGTACAGCCGATATCACCGACTCTGCCCGGTGGATCTTCTCTAGCTGTTTTCTCAGTGCCTCAGCCCTGGCATCGTCTCCCAAGACTTGTGAGCTATCCACGACTTCTTTTCCAGCCATTTAGGCAACCCCCTTGTACAGCATTTCTATCGAAATGATCAGAAGGACGACTACGAACAGAGTTCGTATGAAACCGTTCTTAAGTCGAGGAAGCATACGCGAACCCCCGACCGCCCCAACCAGAACGCCAGCGGCGACCGGGGCTGCCACAAAGGGATCGATCTCGCCCCGGGCAAAATACACGCCCGCAGAGGCCGCAGCAGTCACACCAATCATAAAGTTTGACGTTGCTGTGGACACCTTCATGGGAAGACGCATAGCGAGGTCCATCGCAGGGACCTTTAGGGCACCAGATCCGATTCCCAATAGGCCTGACACCATTCCAGCAATATACATGAGAAAGAGGCCGAATTTTGTGTGGGTGACCTTGTAGCGGATCTCCCTCTCCTCTGCCTCATCGAAATATGCGTCATGCAGCTGAAGCCGGTCCGCCAAGGCGTCTTTTGGAACTGGCCTATCTATGTCACGAAAATGTCCCCGAAACATCTGAACCGCGGAATAAGCAAGTATGACTCCAAATACCACATACAGAACCTTTTGAGACACCAAACCCGCCACATATGCACCGGTTATTGCGCCGGTAGTCGTGGCCACCTCGAGAAACATTCCCACACGCATATTTGTGAGGTGCTCCTTGACATAAGCCGCAGCTGCACCGGAAGAGGTTGCAATTACCGAAATGATCGATGCACCGATTGCCAAACGGATGTCGACGTGAAACACAAGTGTCAGAACGGGAACGACGATGATGCCTCCGCCGATTCCAAGCAGCGACCCCGCCAAACCCGCGACGACACAGATGAAAAACAACTCAACTACAAAGGAAGACATGTTCACAGTTCTAGCTTAGCACTTGTCCGTACAAGTTTGACCCTCTTTCGAAATATTATGTGGGCATGCAGTTCGCGATACGATTCCAGACGAGCACGCAACTCCATCTAGAACTCCATCTGCCTTCGCTTTGCGCTATGACTCCATTTCTGCCATGGCAGATTTTCCAAATACGACCACGACTTTCGATGGATCTGGCTTGGACCAATAGCATGAAGTGCACTAACATGCACGGGGGACGGATACCCCTTATTCTTCTCAAAGACGTACCAGGGATAGTGAATGGACTCGCGCTCCATCAGAGCATCACGCTCGACCTTTGCGAGTATCGATGCACTAGCGATTGCAAAGCTCTTCGAATCACCCTTCACATATGTCCTCACCTCATGAAACCCCGAAAAATTCACGCCTCCGTCCAAAAGCAGAAGCGACGAACCAACGAATTCGCGCAATGGGGCCAATGCCCTTTCCAAGCCCAAAGTCAGCCCTGACGTCATGCCCAATTTGTCCAGCTCAGTCGGCTCTACAAAGCCCAGTCCATATCCATTTGCAAGAGCTTTTATCGGCTGCTCCAGCGACGCACGTAGCTGAGGAGAGAGTTTTTTCGAATCGTTCACGCGAAGGTATTTCAAAGGACTGGGCAATTTCTGCGATTCCGCGGCAACGCTCTCCGCTCCCTTCTCGGTCATGAACTCGAGAAGGTATTTTAGATCATAGAGAACTGCCCCGACACAGAGTGGCCCTGCCCAGGATCCACGCCCAACCTCGTCCACGCCGATGACAAATCGGTACTTGCTGGAGTCTATTTCCCGCTCAACGTGGAGTTGTGCAGCCAAAGATACTGAGAGTTGGCGCATATTACTGCCAAGCATACGACATTGGCGGAGTTTCTTGGAACAATATGAAACCCGACTCAGTTCAATCGCTCGGATTTACCACCCAAAGTTGTACTGAACCCAGATCCTTGAGATACCTCGGGCGCAATGGCACCAGCCGGTGCTTACTTTTGCCCGCCAAAACCTGCTGGATTCCGTCAGACACCAGAATTGATCCTGGATTCGCAATATTGACTATCCGGGAAGCGAGGTTGACCACTGGTCCGAAGTAGTCACCCTCGCGTGCGAGAACTGATCCGTACGCCACGCCTGCTCTAACCTCGGACAGCAACTTCTCTTTGGCATACTCCTCTTTAAGTTCCAAGCCAATCTCGACAGCATCCTCCGGGTCAACCACCACAAACATGACCTCGTCGCCGATCATCTTTACTACGCGTCCATCGCGCCTGGTGACCGCATCGGATGAAAGCTCTTCAAAACGGGAAACAACAGCACCTAACTCTTGTGTTGTAAGTTGCTGAGACAAAACCGTAAATCCTACTAGATCCACAAATCCGACCGCCAAAATTCGCTCTGATACATCGCGGGCACCTTTGTCCAACGCAACCATTGCGTGCCTTCCCGCATCGTGGAAGTGCCGAATCCATGCGTATACCAGAAGTTCAGGAACGGCCGGCAGGATTGAAGCCGAATACTGAGCGAAGCGGTCTGCCAGATCAACCGTCGTAAAGTCCTTTGACCCCAGTCCAACCCCTTTCAGGCTGTTAGAGGCCACGATTTCCGCAGCGGCGATCCTTGCCATTGAAGACCCAATTACCCGAGCCAGCTGTATGGCGACATCCTCGTCCGTGGCCTGGGAGCGCATGAGACTTGATAATGAACTGACTGCCTCGATGTCTATTGAACTGAAGATCCGGTCGTCATCCGCCACGTCTGCAAACCCGAGTGCGCGCCAGAGTCTCCTCACAATTGCAACGTCTACGCCGGTTTCGGCCGAAAGCTCTCCAATCGTCAGACGCTTCCTGGGTGGTCCCAGCATCTGGTCAACAGCGAGAAAGTGGAGCGTATCGTTCTTCAAAGCGTTGAAAATTTCCTCATCGGAAATATCACGCTCTCTCAACATCTCAAGAAATCGGATGGGCAGTGACGATGACAGAGCTTCATTTATCTGCTCCTTATCCAAGTCCATCCTCCTCTCACGACCGATCAAATGCTGAAATATTCTTTCATGCCTACACTAAAGATAATGAGCATAAACCGAATTGATATTCAAGAATTATCGGCGCCTCACGTGATTCTCATACCTATTAGGTCATTCTCGGACAGCAAGTCACGGCTTACCTCGATCCTGAGTCCCGAAGAACGTACAGATTTCATCATAAAGTGCGCAAAAGGCGTAATTCTGGCGACTGGGACGGTACCGACCGTTATTGTCACCTCTGACCCGGAAGTTCATGATTTCGCCATTGGTCTAGGGTGCTACGTGATCAAGGACAATGGCGTCGGTCTTAACGACGTGGTACACAATGCATTTGAATTCCTGCGCCTCAGTGGCATCCAACACATAACCATTGCCCACGGCGACCTTCCGCTCGCTCGTGACCTAACCAGCGTTTTCCGCCGCGATGAGTTTACGATCGTGCCTGATCGCAAACACGACGGAACCAACGTCATGTCATTGCCAGCTCTGGAAAGCTTTCAATTCTCTTATGGACCCATGTCGTTCAACCGTCACCTAAGGGAAGCTGAGAGACTCAAACTCAGAATCACTGTCTACGAAGATCCCAAGCTTGCCATGGACGTCGACACGCCAGAGGATTTTCAAGATCTCCTGGCTGTAGAACGCCTAGGTCGCCCCAATTCCACCAGCTGATCCTTGCTGGGCCTTTCAAGAAGGCCTTCGCTCTATGATCACAACCGTGGGCTGAAGCTTTGCATGGCTCGCTACGATTTCCAGTGAAAGCGTTTCCGCGTCAAGTCTTGCCACACAAGTATCTTTAGGAGATAAACATGTCAACTTACCTGATGAGCGACAGTGCTTCCAGATCTCATAACCTCGAGGTTCCGTCGAGCGCATTGGCAATCGGCGCGCATCCCGATGACATCGAATTCGGATGCGGAGGCACACTTGCCAAATGGGCAGCGAATGGCTGCGAGATTTTGCACCTGATATGTACCGATGGCTCAAAAGGAACCTGGAATTCCGACATCGACGGAGCCGAACTTGCGCTAAGGCGACAAAAAGAGCAGACCGAGGCGGCCCGCCGGTTGGGCGGGACAGCGCCAGTCACGTTTCTCGGTTGGACCGACGGTGAACTGGAATCGGGGATGGAGCAGCGGGCTCAAATCGTCGCCGCAATAAGGAAGCTCAAGCCCGAGATCATTCTGGCACATGACCCTTGGAAAAGGTACAGGCTGCATCCCGACCATCGGCATGCCGGCTTTCTGGCGACCGACGGTGTCGTCGCCGCTAGAGACCCGCTGTTCTTCCCGGCGCTCGGAACGCATCATCGGCCGTCAAAAATCCTTTTATGGGAAGCAGACCAGCCCGATCACGAGGAAACCATCGACGAAAACACATTTCAGGTTAAACTCCACGCGCTAAAAGCACATGCAAGCCAGTACGAATCGACGATGGGTGTGAACCAACTAGACGATGAATCACAGATGGCGTCGTTCGAAGAAAGGCTCAGACAGAGGCTTTCTGACAACTCATTCGGACAAAAGGAGTATCTATGCGAGGTTTTCAAAGTGATAGATAAGGTCTGACGACCTATCGCTCTGTCACGAAGGGTGAAGATTCCAAAGCCGCTAAGACCGGACATAATGTCAAGTTTTTACAAAAGGTTTCTGCTCCTGCGCCGACTGCCGCCACACCCGGTGATATTAGGTCAGTTCGCAGGCATTTTATGGTTCCGACTGTCCGTCGGCGACCATAGTGAATTGCTCGATTCGAACCGACGCAACCACTCAGAGAAAACCTGGCGACCGGCGCTCATGCCCTCGTTTCGTAACACCTGCGACGAAGCGGAGTCCCGCCCCAACCGAATGCGGCAAAAGGTTAGCGGCTAATTAATTTTGCGTTCGAATCCGTTCCAGTAAGGTTCACGAAGCTTGAACTTCTGCAGCTTTCCCGTCGCGGTTCTCGCCAAAGCGTCCCTGAACTCGATTGTCGTAGGACACTTGAATCCCGCAAGCCTGGTCTTACAGAACGCCCGCAACTCCCCCTCGGTCACTTCCGACTTGGGACGTAACACCACAAGCGCCTTTACGGTCTCACCCCACTTTTCATCAGGAACACCTATAACCGCGACTTCCGCTACAGCGGGATGCTGGTAAAGAACATCTTCAACCTCAACGGAGGAAACGTTTTCGCCTCCTGAAATAATTACATCCTTCTTGCGATCTGAGATCACAAGATAAGGCCCTTCCATGTGGCCGCCATCCCCAGTGTGAAACCATCCTCCCGCCAGCGCCTCACCGGTTGCCTCGGGATTCTCCCAATATCCTGCAAAAATGTGGTTACCTCGCGCAAGCACTTCGCCGCTGTTGTCGCAACAGACCTCTATCCCAATTGCAGGGACGCCGGCCCAACTCAGACGCTTCGACTTCTCGACCTGGTCAAGTACATCCCACTCCTTGGTCGCCCTGTTGATGGTTAGTAATGGCGAAGTCTCGGTCAAACCATAGAGTTGAATGAACTCCCAGCCGAGCTCGCCCTCGATTCGTTCGATCGTTCTAGACGGAGGCGGAGCGCCCGCGGCCACAACTCTTACTAGGTCTCTGCCGGGGTTACCCCTCCCCTCTTCACTGCGCTTAGTGGCCGCGTCAAGCACCGATGCCCACACTGCTGGAGCCCCGCAAAGCAAAGTGACACCTTCGTTCTCGATCTTCTGAAGGATGTTTTCCCCGTCAATCTTTCTTTGAATCACGTGAGTCCCACCCATTGCCGTCACGGCATAGGGCATTCCCCACCCGTTGCAGTGAAACATCGGCAAGGTGTGCAACAAGACATCACGATCGTCGACCCCGGTGTGCCAGCCAAAAATCACCGCGTTTATCCAGGCATTTCGGTGCGTCATTTGCACACCCTTGGGACGCGCAGTTGTACCAGATGTGTAGTTGATCGAACAGGTGAAATCCTCGTCTGCATCCCAGCTCTTGGGCCCAGGCGAAGAATCTGATAAAGGTGCAAATAGCTCCTTGTCGTGGACATTGTCTAAAACGAACAGATGTTGCACCTTAATGCGCTTTGCCATTTCTTCATATTCTGGATCCACCATGAGAACCGTCGATCCAGAGTGTCCGACGATATAGGCCAGCTCATCCTCACTAAGGCGATAGTTGATAGGCACAAGAACTCTGCCGTAACCACTGACTCCATAATATGAAACTAGAAACTTTCCGGAATTGGGCGATATAAGGGCTATGCGCTCGCCTTGGGCCACTCCCATTTCGTCAAAAGCTTTTGCCATGCCCATTGCCCGTCTGTTCAGCTCTCCGTAGGTGATGCGACCCAAATTCCCGGGTGCACTCTCCTCGTCGACCAGAGCAATCCTGTCAGGGAAGACCAGGGCGGCTCTGTCCAGAAAGTTCCCGACGTTCATATCTACCTTCATCCGGACCCCCTCTTGCGAAACATTCACTGGCTCTTTTCAGAGATCGACAGTCAGTCCAATAGCTAACGTACCATGACTGATATTCAAGGCGATACCAATATTCACAATTGTCCAAGCCAAAATGAATTAGCTCCATTCGAAACCGATGCTTGCCAAGAACCAGCGTTGGACTGCTATAGTTCTCGCCAAAAACCAACTTCCTTTCGTGCCAGGCTATGATCGCGAAGCGCGGGGATATCCCCGACACGGTCGGCGAGGCGACGTTCGGTACGACCACGTGGCAACACCCTGTGGTTTGCCCTGCTGACAAAAAAATCCGCAAGACCTTTCGAGGTGTCGAGATAGGCAAACTCTCCAAGATGGAGCCCAAAGTCACCATCATGGACGAACAACCTTCCTGCATCAGTGGTGCTCATAATATGAAGCGGTGAAATCATGGAGTTGAGGTTCAGGTCGCCAAACGGAATCGTACAGGCTTGGCCTCCTTCGCGGAACCTGACAAGTTGGTTCCTAACATCGATCTGACCCTGTCTTTCCTGGCCAAGGTGCACCCTGTTTGGTAGGTAATGGATCCATACGGGCTCAGAATCATAGAACCCACATGGTCCAACTCGAACTCCGAGCTGGTCTGCCAATTCCTGTCGGGCTAGATCACGATCTCTTCTCGTAGCGAAAACCAGGTGAGATTGGACCTTGCCTCCATTTGCCTGGGTCGCAGCGTCAGCAGCCACGCAACTGATCAGCCTTTTCAATTCTTGAGCTAATGAATCCGCAGGCACAGTGCCTTCTCCCCTACCCAAGATAAGGCCCTTCCCCAGATTTGACGCACAAATGTCGGCAACCTCTGAAAGCGGAGTCATCGGCAACCCTTCGACAAAGCCATGCCTATCGTCGCAGTTTCGATTCAACACAATGACCGTATTCTGGTGACTATACCTCGAGGAGAGCTCCGCAATCTTTTCTAAATCGATCTTGCCAAAAACCACGATCTCGACTGGATCAGCAAGTGACTCATCTGGCGACAGCTCCCCGGGAAAAAAGTGGCCGACCTCTGAACCGTTAGCCAATACGCCAACGATTCTGCCAAGAGTAAACGCCTCCACTCTCTGATAAAGATCGTCATCAAAAGCTATAAATTTCACCCATCCCTGGCCGCGGCCTGGCAACATCACTCTACGTGAAAAAGCATCTTGGAAAAGACTCGGATGGCGCACAATTGTCGGACTTGGTTTTTCCCTAATGTGACCCATAGTCCGGGGCAAAAGCGCCTGCAACTTTTCCGGAGCATGGCCATTAGAGAAAGCCTCAGAGGCCCAGCGCATTTTAAGGCTATCGGAATCCAGCGCCAACTTTTCGGACCTGGTAATCAGCGAAGCTGCCCTGGAGGCACCTGGTGCAGTGGTGCCCCAGTCGTCGAGCAGTTTTTCCACCTGGCGCGAACGCTTGGAAAAGAGCCTGGACAACTCAGCCGGAAATCCGGGAATCTCGGTGGGGCCACCAACCTCGTCAAGTCCCCTCTCTATCATGACCAACCCCAAACGCCGGTAGACCTCTGCGGCAACGGATTTTCTGTACTCGGCGGATAGCTGCTGGACCTCGGAGTAAAGGGCGTTCGAATTAACAGCCCTGAGAATGCCTGGCTTCATTTCCACCCGATTCGCCAAAATCACGTGCGTATGCACATGCGGGTCCAAGGCACGCGAAGTCTGATGCACAAATCCGACTGCTGAAATTTCAGCACCGCTACCCCAGCTCAGCCCGGGTTGAATCAATCTTACCAACCCGGCTACAGCTGAATTGTGGGCATGAAGAATCTGATTAGACGCCTCGGAAGGCAGCAACCCGAACATGATCGAAAGTTGTTTGGGAGCAACCAGGCACAAGTCATAACCTATGTTCCTGATTGGCCGCAGAAATCTTGGATCCTTTCGCAGTCTCCGCAATTCGTCCAGCAAATCTGCCAAATGTTTAAGGTTGTAGGAGCTGGAATCCCAGGCCCCAAAAAAGCTCACCTCATTGGAATCCAGCATTCTGCGGGAATCCTCATTGCCGCTTGCGATATTCGTAAAATAATAAGGAAGCCGCCTAGAGTCAAGAGAAGTCACGAAAAGACCCGACACTTTATCCACCAAGCAATTCCGGTTTGCATACTGCGGGTCTGACCAACTATCGCAGATGGTACACCCCCCAGTCAAAGGAAATTATGAGTACATGTCCAGCAACGTCCTGACCGCATCCTCCCTCAACTGCCTGAGATGGAGCGGAAAAACGATGAACGCGGAGGGGCCAAGCCGGACCAGCACTCTGGATAACCACGCTGTTGACGAGGATTGAAACCCATACACTTCGAATTCCTGGATTTCGGCTAGCAGCCTTGGAGATGCAACAAGTCTTTCGACAAGCCATCCCGACCCGGCGGGAATTGCCAACACCACCGACTCTCCGGCCCCGCCAAAAGCGCTGGGAATATCACCTCCCGCAATCCGTTCAAGCTCACTTTCAGGCAGGTCAAAACCCCCGTCAGTCAGCTCGCATGAAATAATTCTTCCCAATGAAAAGTGCCTTATCTCATCGGTCAAATGGCAAAATCCCCTGAGGTACCAACGTCCCGACTCGGTGAACAACTGGTAAGGATCCACCTGTCTGGTGCTGACCCGCTCAGAAGAAGACGAAAAATAGGTGATTTCCACGCTTCGGCGCTCGTTGGCGGCCGTCCTAAGGTCCTTGAGAAAGTATGGCTCTTCCATGCCAACATCCACCTCGCTCACGGCAACATCAAACTTTGAAAGTGACTTCTTCAATTTCGCGAGTGCTGACAGCAAATACTGGTCCTGGTGGATTCCAGGAACTTTCAATGCAACGAGCGCAGTAGTCGCCAACACCATGGCTTCGAGAGTGGTGAGCTTCCTGGGCGAAGTGATAATTTCCATGTCAATGAAACTGTCCACAGTTCCGTCATCTTCAACGATGATTTCAAGAAGCGAGTCGGGCGTATATGGCGGCAAACCGCAGCAGGCAGCAACTTCAAGCAGCCTGATAACCTCTGAATCAGTGATGCCGAAAGTCTTGGAAATCTCCACCACCGTTGTACTCTTCTTTCTGGCAAGCCAGGGAAGAATTTTCACCAGCACCGAGTACATCGCAGTGGCACTTCGCAGATCACTCCTGCCGCCGTCTGCCTTATCGGCTGAGATCGGATCCGGGCTATTTCCCACACTCAAAGCGTTGAAAACATCTTCACCTCCGCCTGGATTATCTTGTTTGAACTGGCTTGCGACCGAGTCCCTGACTTGAGTTTCGGGCACACTGAGCATCTGGTTGAGATACGCAACCAACTCCGCAACCAGCGGCCGAGGCTCCAGTAGAACCGCCTTATCAAAGTTGCTGAGAAGCCAGTCGAAAAAAGAACCGGAGTCCGCAATCTTGATGCTGACAACCAACGACCCATCGGGTCTCCACTCTGCCGCACCCTGTCCACCGAGTTCGTAGCTAACCAGCGGTGCGACATCAGGATGAACCAGCACCCGCACTGTCACAAGATCGCCTTCCCCGATTTCCCACCTGTTCTTTGGCAGTCTGGAAGATATGTCAAAATCTCCCGGTCTTTCAAGACTATCAATGCCCGTAATTTCAACCTCTGACTCAATGCGATTGACAAGAAAGGTTTTCACCAGCCCTGACTCACGCTCATTTCCCAATAAATACCAATTTCCCCACCTAAAAGAAATCCCGTAAACGTCCAGGTTTCGCAGCTTGGACCTGTAAGTGAATAAAACGACTTTTCGAGCTGCCATTGCCTCAAATAGACGAAAGAGCGCAGGGTGGCTAGGGATGCTCGCTACCGTGGCATCCTGTCCAGATACCACACAACCAAGCTTTTGGAGAGCTGTCTCCCCTTCACCTCCGCCAAAACTAACCATCGCGCTTGCCGCCGCTAGCGAAGACGCCTCATCGTTACTGAAACGCAAATCTGGAATGATCATGTCTGACTTGTCAATTTGGTATCCAAATTGTTCAACTCCGGGAATCTGGTGGGTGACAATTGGTATTCCAAGCTCGCGAAGCTCTTTCTTTGCTCGTTCGAACGCCTTATGCCGTGCGGCCGGAGAGTCTGGAAAACCGCCAACTCGGCGGGCAATCTCATCCAGAGAAAGCGGCTTTCTGGTATCCAAAAGGAGCATAACTAAATTCAATAACCTTGGAAATTTGTCTGTCTTAGCCAATCCATGTACCTCTTTGCCGACGCGCCAGCGGGTGAAGCGAGCACACAACCCTAAATGTAGGCTCCAACTTGACCCTACATGCGATAATTTCAACCCAATAATACAATTTTGCTATGGGGCCGCTTTCTTTCCAGTTGCATCCACTAACGATTGTCGTGACCTGTGTGGCCATCCTGGCATACCCTCTAATTTGCGCGGTCGATGACCGTGCCGTCAAGCATCAATCCTTGAGGGACCGGATTACTTACGGAGTACGGCAGTCTTCCGCCAAACAGATGTTACTGTTCATTATGGGCATACTGGCGTTATTCATCGCCAACTATTGGCCACTAGCCGACATGTCACAGCACTACCTTTTGTTGGCACGCATGCTTCAGCAGCTCCTGGTCACACTTGCGGCAGCACCACTTTTGCTATATTCAATTCCGAGAAGTTCAATTGTGGTAATTACGAGGCCAAGACTTTTGGATGCCACGCTAACCCAACTAACGAGACCGGTTCCAGCGATCATAATCTTCTCCGCAACCACCATAATTGCCATGACCCCGTTACTTGTAGCTTTCGAAATGTCCTCAATTTGGGCCCAGCAGCTTGTGCATGCTTGGCTGTTGGCTTCAGCGGTGCTGGCATGGACTCCAATTATGAAGATACTCCCTGGAGTAAGACAGCTGTCTACTGCAGGCAGGCTTGCTTACCTCTTCGTATTGTCGCTGCTCCCGAACATTCCAGCCTTTGTGTTGCTTTTTGCAAAAAGACCCCTCTATCTGGGATATGCTCATTCGGAACTGGGGATCAGCCAAATCGCGGATCAGGAACTCACCGGGGCAATGGCCAAAGTCATCTCTCTCGCAGTTTTTTGGGGAGTCGCCATTTCTATCCTACTTAGAGCCGACAGAGACGAGGAGCTTGGGTTGGATCCAGACCCCATAACCTGGGATGATGTGCAACGTGAACTCGACCGTAACGCCAAGAGGTTTCCTCAGGGCTAAACGGGATTGCGGTTATTGCTAATAGATTACTTATTAACCTTTGCGCATTAGTTGAAACCCACCGAGTGCGCGCAGAGATAAAGCCTTAGTCCCCAAATTGGAGTTAACAGATGTCACTTCGCCACGACCTCAGAAATGTGGCAATAATCGCCCACGTCGACCACGGGAAAACCACCTTGGTTGATGCCATGCTCAGAGAAACCGGGGCGTTCAGGGCCAACCAAGAAGTCGTTGAACGCGTTATGGACTCAATGGACCTTGAGCGGGAAAAAGGCATCACCATCCTGGCCAAACAGACTTCGATCAACTATGAAGGAGTGAAGATTAACATAGTTGACACCCCTGGACACGCTGACTTTGGAGGTGAAGTGGAGCGTGGACTTGCTATGGTCGACGGTGTCGTTCTACTTGTGGACGCTGCGGAGGGTCCGCTTCCTCAAACTAGGTTTGTTCTCAGAAAGGCTCTGGAGTCGGATCTGACAATTATTGTCGTCCTAAACAAGATCGACCGTCCGGATGCCCGCCCAAGCGAGGTCATAAACGAGATCTACGAACTCTTTCTGGACTTGGATGCCAAAGAAAACCAGATCGACTTCCCCATCGTTTACGCCAGCGCCAAGCATGGGTGGGCGAGTCTCGATCCCGACTCGCAAGGTGACAACCTCAAGCCACTGTTCGAAACGATCCTTGAACACATCCCGGCTCCGGAGTTCGACGAAGACCATCCATTCCAGGCCCTGGTAACAAACATCGACGGTAGTGCCTACCTCGGCAGACTGGCCATTTGCCGCGTAGCAAATGGTTGGGTGCGAAGAGGCCAAACTGTCGCCTGGTGCAGAACTGACGGTTCAATTCAGAAGGGCAAAGTTGCAGAAATTCTAATTACCAACCTTCTGACAAGACAAGAGACCGAGGAAGCAGGGCCGGGAGAGATTGTCGCCATAGCGGGCTTTCAGGAAATCACGATTGGCGAAACCCTTGCGGATGCCAATGACCCACGCCCGCTCCCAATATTACGGGTCGATGAACCAAGCCTGTCAATGACCTTCGGCGTCAACACCGCCCCGCTGTCCGGCCGCGACGGAAAAAAACTCACCGCGCGGCAGCTCAAAACCAGGTTGGACTCCGAACTGGTTGGAAACGTTTCCATCCGAGTCCTTAATACACCACGGCCTGACACCTGGGAGGTTCAGGGCCGAGGCGAACTCGCCCTGGCAGTGCTCATCGAAACCATGAGACGTGAGGGTTTTGAACTGACAGTTGGCAAACCCCAGGTCCTCACCAAACAAATCGACGGGAAAGTGCACGAGCCGGTTGAACGACTCGAAATAGATATGCCCGAAGAGTTCTTTGGCCCCGTTACTCAGACACTGGCACAGCGCAAAGGCTCGCTAGACCAGGTAATAAATCACGGAACGGGCTGGGTGAGAATGACCTACTTCATCCCGTCAAGGGGACTAATCGGAATTAGAACGGAACTTCTGACTCAAACCAAAGGCACCGCTATCATAAATCACGGCTTTGAGCGGTGGGAGCCATGGGCAGGCGAAATGCGCAACCGATCGAACGGATCGCTGGTGGCGGACAGGACCGGCGTTTCTACGGCCTATGCACTATTGAACCTACAGGAGCGAGGCACGCTTTTCATCGGGCCTGGCGAGGACCTTTACGAGGGAATGCTCATCGGAGAAAACTCCCGAAACGACGACATGGATGTGAATCCGACCAAAGAAAAGAAGCTGACCAATATCCGATCATCCACCGCAGAAGAGTTTGTCCGCCTAACACCACCTCTTCGCATGACCCTCGAAGCCGCTCTTGAGTATTTGAACGAAGACGAATGTGTCGAAGTGACACCTGGAGCTGTCAGACTGCGCAAAGTGACTCTACAAGCGTCGGAGCGAGCCAAGACCCGCAAATCGGGCTCACAATCTAACTGATAAGTTGTGCCTGAAACTGAACGGCAATCTTGAGACTTCTCTTTCACCAATGACCTGCCGTGTCTTCGGTGATACAATCACCAGGGCAAAGCGGCCGATTTGGTGCAGTCCGGGAGAAGATCCTGGTTGCTCCAAACGGTATGCGACCAGACAGAAGTTTGACTCATTCGACGAAATCGACATAGACAACGTGTTCTCAGCGGTCTTTGAGTCCACAAGCCTTACACCTAGGTAACGATCTCCAGGAGAGACGGCCCGCTGTGCAACTGGAAGCACCGCAAAACACGAGCCTGCGCCCGATGTGAGACGAAGCCTGTTAGCCGAGCACGAAGTCAAAATCGTTCCAGCCACTATCAGAACGATCACAGGCCGCAGGATTGTCCTCGGCATTAGAGATCGCCTCAGTCTATCCATGCTTACCCTCCTCAAATATAAGCTTCGAGCCCACCGCTTCGCGACCAGCGGCCGGGGTCTTTAGTCGTAATCCGAAATAGCACCCTATGCCTGGCAATAGCCATATCCAAAAACTGAACAATCTGTACAAAAGCACAGCTGCGATCGAAGCCTCCTGATTGCCACCGTAAGCAACAAGTGCGATGGAAATCGACCCCTCTACAACACCAAGTCCGCCAGGGGTAATCGGAAAATTAGCCGCCAGCTGACCCGCGCTGTACGCCAGCAAGAGTCCCAGGAAAGGAACGGGCGACCTTGTTGCGAAGTAGGCGATGACCAATACAGACGCATCGAATATCCAGTTCACGAGTCCCCAAATGAACGCACGGGCGAGTCTTGATCCGGATGGGGAGATATCCCGAATATCTCGTTCAAGCTCCGAGACCTTTCGGGTCACTTTCCAGGACGCGTTGAGCAAGTGTTCCAAGAATCCCAGCAACGTTCCTACGGCTCTAATCACTCTTTCCGCACGGGCGACAAGTAAGAATGCCCCGACCAGTACTATTCCAACGCTGACAAGGGAGCCAGTCAGAGAAATGCCCGAAAGACTTCCCTCCGAGATAACAAGTCCGACGATTGCAAGTAGAAGTAGCGACATCGCAGCCAAAACATTTGCAGCAAGAACCGCCCAACCGGACAAACCTTCGCTGGCACCCACATCCCTAAAGCGTCTATAGGAATACACAGAGGCGAACGCCGCCCCGCCGGGAACGATGTTGGTAATTGAATTCGAGGACAAAAATATCGCCAAAATCCGCCAGAACCCAGTGTCGACGCGCCCGGCCATCAGCATTGACCTTTGCAGTTGGGCGTAGGCAGCCATTGAACCACATTCGAGAACCAGCAGAGGGGCAAGAAAGTACAGGTCCATATGCGAGAAAATGCTCGAAATGCCCGTCAGTTCCGAACTTCGCCCCTCGACCAGGTAAACCGCTACCAGAGCGACGACCAAGACCCAGAAAATTCCGAGGAGTGCGCGGATCCTGTTGGATAATCGTCGCCGTCTAGCCATCGATGTCGGCCTTCATCCGTTTGCCAGCGCTAAAAAGTCGCGGCAGTGCGTAACTTTTCAACGATGAAGTCTCTCCTGCAGCAATTCCCTTATATGAAGCATAACTATGGCTTTTGCTCAATGGTCGCTTTACCTTGTAAAAGAGGTTCGGCCCAGCAATTGGCTGAAACCTGATAAGTCCCAATTAAGGTTGCTTTCGGGCCGACTTTCGTGAAAGTCTCCACTAAGTTACTTTGACACGTTAGAGGTCAGCGGGTGACTACAAACCACGACAACATAATCTCGAAACCACCAGTAAAGCTTGGAATTCTTACTAGAGTTCCGGGATCAACTGAGGTATGCGTAGCAGAACTGGGCGGACGTAGAGTCATTGCCGTCTTTTCCAATCCTGGCCAGCAAAGGGGTGCCTTCAGGCAGGACGACGGCGCAAAGATTTCTCGGGCCGCAACGCTTGCCAAAGAGAACCTGCTACCACTAGTTCTGATCCTATCAACTTCGGGTGCGTCAATATCTGATGGAGTACCTGCCCTTGTCAGCTGGGGCAGGGCGGCAAAAGCGATCTCCGACATCTCGGGCATAGTCCCAATACTCATCGGATTGACCGGACCTGCAATCTCTGGACCTGCACTCCTTCTTGGTCTTGCGGACATTGTCATCAGCACAGTCGACTCCTACGCATATGTCTCAGGTCCGGCCATGGTCGAAGAGTTCACGGGGGTGAAGACCTCAAATTCTGAGCTGGGGGGTTCACACATTCAGGCATCTAGGTCTGGAGTCACATCCATCGAAGTGACCGACGAAAGTGAGATCCTCGAAGGTCTTGCGGAAGTGCTGTCATATTTGCCAAACTCGACTGACCACCTTCCGCTACGAATCGACGACGATGACGACCCAAACCGGATATGCGATGAACTCGCAAAAGTCATTCCTGCGTCCCCAACGGGATCGTACGATGTCAGACACATCATCGCAGACATCTCAGACAACGGCGAGTATTTGGAACTCCGCGCAAAATGGGCTCCTCAACTGGTGACCTGCCTGGCAAGGATCGGAGGAAGATCCGTTGGAGTCATAGCCAACCAGCCTCAGGCAATGGCGGGCACCTTGGACATTCAAGCATCTCAAAAGGGGGCGAGGTTTGTAAGATTCTGCAGTGCGTTCAATCTTCCGCTGATCACTCTTGTCGACACACCGGGCTTTCTTCCCGGCAAGGACATCGAGTGGAGAGGCATGATAAGACATGGGGCTGAACTGGCATTCTCTTACGCCGCATGCAGCGTGCCGCGCATTTGCGTGATAATGCGAAAAGCCTATGGCGGCGCCTACATTGTAATGGACTCCAAAGGAATGGGATCTGACATCGTGTTCGCTTGGCCTCAGGCGGAAATTGCAGTCATGGGTGCGCAAGGCGCTGCACAGATACTGATGCGGAGAGCGTCAGACGAGGAGAGACTGGCCTACCAGAACAGTTACCAGCAGACCTACTTGACGCCATGGAAAGCGGCGGAAAGGGGCTTCGTGGACGCCGTCATTGACCCGGTCAGCACCAGATCTGAAATCAACGCCGCCTTGGACATTCTGATCACCAAGAAAGAGCACGTCAGGCCATCCAAACACGCTAACTCGCCGCTTTAGAAGCCTAGATTCCGTACTTGGCAAGCAAGCTCAGCGTTACGGAGGGATCAGCCACATCAACTACTACATAGTGAAATCGATGATTCTCCAGAGTGAACGTGATCGCCGTATCCCCTCTAAAGCATGCCCAAAACGCCGGCCCCTGATCACGGAACGCCCTGAATGACCCGACTCTAAAGAACGTCGGTATTGTGAGCGATCCGATTCTCCTGCTGAAGGTTCCCTGCTTGGAAAACACCTTCGGCGTCGACTCGACGCTAACAACCGAATCAAGCGGAAACGCTACTCGCTTTCGCAATGAGAGTATCCTTGCAGGACCCAGTAGGGTGACGACAACCAGGTCATGTTCGACACCCACTTGACAGACAGTGGGCAAGCTTCGCCCCCAGAAGATTATTCCGGCCCAGAAGACGAGCAACGCGCCAATCAGTACGTATCCGACAAGCGGATTATTAGTCGCTGCAAACAGCAAGAGACGCTCTCCAATCCCTCTTCCCCTTGTATGACATGCTCAAACTATCAGTTCTCAATCACTCCCGTCCACAACCAGCTCGGCGATCCTGGTCAAGGTACTCCAATTCCTTGTGGTGGCGTAGCACCGGCCAACTCGTTCCCAGAATGCATTGCCCAAGTTCGTCAAGTGGTACGGGCCGTTACAGTGGATGTAGACCTCCTTACCCCGGACAACGTAGTCATCCTCCCTCTTGTCTGTATTGACTTGAGAACGAACCAGGTCTTCGTCGATCTCCTGCTGGAGAAAGGTCACATACATGTTCGCAGTTTCAGCGCTATCAATTGAAAATGGATTGGATGCTACGAGACCTTGAATCGCAGCCGCCCTTCGCACCAAAACCTCAACCTTAAGATGAAACTGGTCATATATGACATCTTCCAGCACATTTTTTACCTCAGACTCCGTCATCTCCGCACTGAGAACGATGTTCCCGCTCTGAAGCAGGGTGGTAACGTCCGCAAATCTGGTGTGACTCAGTGCCTCTCGCAGGCCTGCCATTGAAATGCGGTTCGTCCGCCCGACATTCACCGCCCGAAGTAAGACCACATAACGCCCCAAGATCCCTCACTCCCCGGCCAGAACACCAATTTGAATACTCAGACTAATT
The DNA here is from genome assembly GCA_021777475.1 of Actinomycetes bacterium. Classification (GTDB taxonomy): domain Bacteria; phylum Actinomycetota; class Acidimicrobiia; order Acidimicrobiales; family Acidimicrobiaceae; genus SCQM01. Next base: position 37,595 of record JAJYDM010000008.1, read on the forward strand.
ACCAGTTTGCTCGAGGCCGACCAGGCAGAGCCGGATCCGGGTTCAAAACGCTTAGCCCGTGCTTGAACACAATTAAATTTGCCTTCAGATCCCATGGAGCCGGAATAGCTATACTATCCTTGCCAAATCGGATGCATTGGCAATCTACCAACCTCGCCTCTAAAGTCAGCGAAACAAGAGGAAACTGCCGTGGAAAAGATGCGGTTTGAAATCGTGGTTTACTGAAGTGGCCGAACAGTTGCTTTTACTGATTGTTGCATTGGTTGTCATCGCACTCAGCGCAGACAGATTCGTCATGGGCGCAGCAAAGACTGCAGAACTACTCCACGTTTCCCCCCTTGTGGTGGGCGTGGTGGTGATCGGTTTCGGTACAGGTCTTCCTGAGCTGTTGACTGCCACCCTGGCCAGTATCCATCACAACGCCTCACTTGGAATTGGCAGTGTGCTTGGCTCCACCGTCGTTAATAGCACTCTGGTTCTGGGTACGCTTGGCGCAATTAGCGCGCCAAGAATATCTTCGTCGGTTCTCAAACGAGAAGGCCTATCTCAACTCTTCGCTGTGACTTCATTTGGACTGGTAATAGTCTTTGCTCACGACCAGCTCTTTTATACGTTGTTGCTTATCCTGCTGGTGCTCTTCATCGGTTCCACCTTGATTGGCGCACGCAAGGAGCCGGACAACGGCGAACTTGAGCTTGAGGCAAAGACAGTTGAAGCAGGTTACAACTGGGGAATTCGCAAATCACTTGCGGTAACCGTCATCGGGCTTCTCTTGGTTCTCGCAAGCGCGGAACTGCTTGTCTCTTCTGCCGGCAAAGTGGCAGTACATCTAGGTATATCCAAGGCCGTCATAGGAGTGACCTTGGTAGCTCTTGGCACTTCTCTGCCGGAATGGGTTACAGCAATAGCCGCTGCGCGCCGCGGACACAGCGATCTGGTGGTAGGCAACATCTTCGGGGCCAATCTCTTCAACTCCACCGCAGTCGCCGGTGTCGCTGGATTGATCTCCCCAGGTCAACTCAACATTCCACACCTAGCATACGAATCAGGATTCATGGTCGCAGCATCCACTGTGGCAATCCTGTTCCTGTCATCTTCCAGACGCTTGTCCAAGGTGGAGGGCTGGATGCTTGTGATCGCCTACATCCTTTGGATTGGCTTCGCAGTTCACTAGGTGCTCTTAATGCACGGTAAAGGGAACGCCACCAAACTTGTCAACAAAGGCAAACTCTTCCACCGGTCTTCGCGCCAGTTTAGTCAGAAACTTTTTCGGTGTACCAAGGGTGATAAGTCCCGCAATTGCGAACTCTTTCGGAATATCGAATACGATCTTCATTTCAGGTTCACGACGGCAGATCACCGTTGTCATCACACCTCCAAGTCCTAAAGATCTTGCTGCCAACAATATGTTGTGACCAAACGGGTAAACTGATCCGCCCCCTACAATGCTCTGTCGATCGAGACCATTATCGAGACATGCAAGATCAGGCAGTCTAGCCAATAACACAAGAAGCACCGGGGATTCGTCGAGGTGATTTGCATATTGATTCGGAAAGTCCATGCTTGCCGCCTCATCAAGGTCTATTGCAGGACCTTCCCACTTTCCATCATTTGTCGGAGCGAAGGGCACCAACCCCTTCTTGACATGGGCCATATACTCCTTCCATCCATGCGAATAGAGTTCGCGGACCTGTCGTTTGAGTTCCGGGTCTTTGACAACAAGCACCCTCCAAGGCTGACGATTGCCTCCGCTTGGAGCAAAACGCGCACTGTTCAGAATCTCATAAAGGACCTCATCAGAGTTTGGAACATCAACATACTCGCGAATGGCACCGGCTGTGGTCATCACTTCGAACAATTCCATGGCCTTCAACTCTCCTCTTCGACTTGTGACATTTTCGCTTCAAGCACACAAGCTGAGCGGCAACACATGATCCACCATAGAGTAATTATTGAGGTTTATCATTATCGCGACAAGATCGAGCATCCACTCACTCACAGCATTTCATCGGTAAGTCCGGGGCTTCCAACAACCCATCTCACCCCAACAGCGACGTAATAAGTTCATAAATGACCTTGGTTAAACGGTGATCCCAATTAACCCAAATGAAAAGACAGAACGATCCAAAGCATGCCGCCAATCGCTGGCGGCCCCGAGTCTGGGCCACGAAATCGAGATGGCCGACATGTTTCGAAAACCAAGCGACGTTCAAGCTGCTGCACGGAGGGCAGTGGCCGTCAATGCTCACGCCATCTGGTTCCAGCTTGGAGTTACTGATCCCTTCACCAACTCGATCGCAACAAAGGTTGGCCAAATAGTTGTAATGGACGCCTATCCAAAGGGCAACATGCCCGCACTTGGCCGTTCCTCGATGACCATGGCTACATGACACCCTCGGCGATTCGGGACCCACCCATCACTTACTTCACCCATGTGGAAATAATTCGACCCACTGCCTTTACTGGGTATGGGCAGACTAGACAACTGTGAATCGATTCTTGATCCTGAGTTCTCGAAGGAGACACTATGGCATCTGCATCAATGACTGCAACGCAGTAGCCGAAGTAGAGATCACCTTGGTGTCTGCCTGATAGGCTGTTTGAACTTCGATTAAGCTGGTGAGCTGTGAAGCCAGGTCTACATTCGAACCTTGGACTGCTCCACCCTGCACGGAGCCGAGGCCGTTTGTTCCAGGCTGACCAAGCTGAGCGTTACCTGACGCGATAGTCGAACTGAAATACGTCCCTCCCATGTCCAACAACCCCTGGGGGTTGGAAAACTGAGCCAGGGCAAGGGTCCCCAGTGTCGCGCTATTTCCGTTCGTGTAGGTTCCGGTAATCACGCCATCCGACCCGATGGAATATGACTCCAGGGTGCCCGAAGAGTACCCATCCTGCGAGGCCACCGCCAGCGTCTGAGAACCAGCGAACTGGGTGACCGCTTGTTGAGATCCTACCGCTGGAAAGTCAATTGAGGGCGGAGTTGTCCCGGTCCATGTGTAGTTACTGGGCTCATTGCCGATTGGGAGACTTGTCTGGCCAGTTCCGACAGCGGTTCCATTAACGGATTTGAGTTGACCGTTGCCGCCGAAAACCAGGGTTTGTGGAGAGCTCCATAAGTTAGACGATGCTCCAGTCACCGTTCCCTGCAGCGACCAACTCGTCACGGTCCCACTTCCTCCAACAGTTGGTGTGAATGTTAAAGTCACGGGAACCTGATTGCCCAGAGAGTCGTACATCGTGGTGGTAACGGGTATCGGTCCGGTGGCATTTGCGGGCAGATTGCCACCTAGAATCGCATTCTGGGTTTGAGACGGACCCCCACTTGACCCAACGATGATGCTGAGTGGAGTAGGGGGCGCCGTGGTTGGTTGCCCTGGAGCCCATCCCACAATCAGTCCACCGCTAGCCGTGGCGAGATGCCCATTGGAATCAACCTGCAGATTTCCATCACGCGTGTAGTAAGTGCTGCCACCTTGGCTCGCCACTAGAAAGCCATTGCCTTCAATGGCCACATTGCTGTTGACACCAGTCTGTTGAATGGAGCCCTGGGAAAAATCTGTGGAAATCCCCGCGATACTCACTCCAGATCCAATGGCCGACGGGTTGGTGCTGGCCTGCGTCTGTCCTACAGCTCCTGTAGCTGGCTGAAGTTGCTGAGTCAACATATCCGAAAATTGCGCAGTCTGAGAGGTAAAGCCGTCAGTCTCCGAGTTGGCAATGTTGTTGCCAATTGTGTCTAGAGCTGTCTGCATTGTAACGATGCCCGAAGCTGCGGCTCCGAGAGAACGAATTGGCATTTTTATCTCCTATCTTGCAGTGAATCTGTCATCCACTGGCACACTGATTTGATGTAGTTGAAACCCCATCCGATGGTTCCTGTAGCTGATCGCGTCAACTATCCGTCCGCCCTATTTCCTATGGCCCAATCTTCGCGACAGAGGAGAGTCCGACATACACTCCTCCCACGTCCAACGTCGGTCCATTTTCTCCACTTTTAACATCTGTGACCGTGCCGGATACCGAACTTCCACTTGCGTCCGTTCCAGTCACAGTCTTGCCTATAAGAGATGCGGCCTCACCAATCTGCATCGATGAAGAGACGTTATTGAGCTGCTCGACCTGCGATAGCTGAGCGAGCTGGTCCATGAAACTTGACGAACTCGTCGGATTAAGCGGGTCTTGGTACTTGATCTCGTCAACAAGCATGTTGAGAAAGGTGTTAGGTTGAACAAGGCCTGCCATGCCAGTGGCACTGGAATTGCCCGACCCTGCTGGTGCAGCCGCTCCGGTAGGTGTCGTGGAACTGCCTATGGAGCCGATTGGTGAGGTCATTGTGTTGGATTCCTTTCTTCTAGAGGACAAGATGGAGCTGTCCGGCAGCAAATGACGAAACCGAAGACCGAGAGCTTGTCTCATCGTCCGAAACTTCTGATACCTGACGCGATTCAATTGGATACTGTAGGGGTTCGTTGCCTGACTGGGATCCCGGATCACGTAACGTGACATTCACGCTCATCCCATTCTGAGCCAGTTGGCTCTTCAATGCATCGACGGCATGTGAAAGCGCGACGTGACCAGCCTGGGTCTGAGGAGCGAGGGAGATCTGAAGTGCCGTATGATCCAGTGTCACAACTGCCTCGAGTCGACCCAAATCCGCTGGATGCATATCCACCACAATGGTATGGCTGCCATTCCCAGCAACGAGAGGACGTGAAATGGCTTCGGATAGAGCCTTTACATCGAGAGACGCGGATGAGCTGCCAGAGCCAGTGCTGCCGACTACCGCCGTAGAACCCTCTGTCTTTTGGACTTGCGAGAAATTGAGTTGTGCGGTAGCGCTCATTGCCATTCCTGCCGTGGAAGAGCGCAAAGCTCTGCCAGAGGTCGCTGGTCTCGCCGACTCAGCTGGCATTGGTATAGAGCTGGCCAGCCCGCCACTGACCGACCTGTCCATTGCACCAGCTCGAGTCGGCAAAGACTCCCCTGAAAGCGGAAACGGATTTTCGGAGATCTGTATTTCCTTTGTCGCACCACCGCTCGACGGAGCTAACGGAGTCTTCGAAGCATCTGTCGTCGCGATTGCGGCCATCCCCGAGTCTGTGGGCGCCGCTGCCCTCTGTGCTAGATCCGACACCGTTTGCAATGCAGATACCCCAGACATTCCTGGCACCGAAGCAATGACTGACGCTTTCAATGCCTCTATTGAGGTTGGATGGAGCGGGGTATTCGACACTTCAACAGCTCCGATCTTCGAGCTGCCTCCTCCCTTACTCGCCTCAGCTACAGCAGCAACTTCCCCAGTCGGACTTCCTCCTGAATCAGGTTCGGCCCATTGCGACTTGACGAATTTGGATTCCAATTTTGCGCTTGCCTGCGCCGGTATAGCCGCGTCCAAAGAACCTTTTGCCCTACCCGAGTCCGCGACATCGCCGCTGCCCTTCAAAGACGCAACGGCTGTCCGGAGGTTCACGTTGCGGGGAACCTCCTGGATCGGTGCAGGCGACACTCCGGCGGGCGCTTCTAAGGTTGATCTCTTGAGATCAGCACCTTTGCTTGCATGATTCTTTTTCCGACCTGCCCGACCTGTAGGATGGTCAGCCTCATTAATCGGGGTCCTTCTTTGGCTAACGCGATTCTGTTTGCCCACCGAATGTTCCGATAGCACTTTGGTGAAGGACGCAACGGCATCGTTTGGTCCGATAGCTCCCTCTGTCTCTAGAGGACCTGCGATTCCCCCCACCAATCTGGGTGACACCGAGATGGCTGACACAACCACTGGAATCCCTATTGTGCTCATGCAACTACCCCACTTGATCCAGAAAGTCCCGCCATCGAGAGAATGTTCTTCACATACGCCTGAGTCTCAGGGTAAGGGGGAATACCCGAATACTTTGCGACGGCAGCGGAACCTGCATTGTATGCAGCCAGTGCGTTTGCATAGGAGCCAAGGCTCGTTACATATGAGGCAATTAGCCTTGCGGCCCCCTGGATTGCCTGCGTCGGGTCGGCAGAATCGATTCCCAAACCCTTCGCCGTCGAAGGCATGAACTGAGCGATACCTCGGGCTCCTGCCGGGCTAACTGCATTGGGATTGAACCCGCTCTCCTCAGATATGAGCGCTGCCAACAACGATGGCGGGATCCCGTTGGCAGCGGCCGCCCTCTCAATTGTCGATATATAGCGAAAAGGGACTTTCACAGTACCAACCATGGCGCCGACACCAACTGTGGAGGGAACCACCCTCCGTATGGCGACAACTGCTCCAACACTTGATAACGGCTGTACCTGCACCGTAGTACCGCTAAACGGAGCGTCGATCACCTCTCCGTTGCCCAGATAGATCCCGACATGACCCGGTGCCTCAACGGTGCCATCGGATCCCGCAAAGAAAACCAAATCTCCTGGCTTGGCATTGGTGACACCCTGGACAGCCGTACCGACGGTCGCCTGCAGTTCGCTGGTGCGGGGAAGTGAGACGCCAAGGCTACCATAAACGTACTGAGTGAAACCGGAGCAATCAAAGCCACTTGGAGTGGTTCCCCCCCAGAGATACGGGGTTCCCAGAAATTGCGCCGCCTTGGCTACCACGTCCTGGCCGGTGACCTCGCCCACGCTCGACGAACTTTCGACTCGTCCGGTGCTGCCGGTACCCTGCCCTTGCTGAGTAGCAAGCAGCAGCGAGATCAGATTGAGGTCGCTTTGTTGCCCTGTGTTTCGGGAAAGACCATCGGTCGAACTGCCGTTGAATCCATGATTCATGCCAGTGTTCCCACCTGCACCGGAGAGCGTGTCAATGGCCATCTGTTCGCTCGTAATTCTCGCCAGAGTTGCCGCAAAGGACTGACCGCTGCTGGCCACCGAGGTGCTGTCTGACGCTGTCGCCATACCACTCGGGACAGCGGTTCGAACCACACTCGCCAGAGACTGAGGAATCGATCCAACGTTCATGGTCGACTTCTTGAGCTGTGACGGGAACTGCTAATATCGTCCATTTCTGCAACTTCTTCCCGCAATGCCTCCGCCCGCCAGTTGGCAAACTCTTGTCTCTCAAGCCTCGCAAGCGCGCTCGCTCGTGTGGCGGCTTCGTTCCAGGCTTGGCGACTTTCCATACATGCCGACTCAGTAGTTCGCACCTTTAGCTGGCATGATCGCATCGAGTCCGACAGACGCTCCGCCTGGTCTTGGATCCATTGCACCTCGGCAATCGAGATCAGCCCCGTTGGAGGATCCAGTGCCGCCAGCGAAGCACTGGCCGAACGCTCCATTTCCTGCGCATGATGAAGATCTCGAAGGTCCAGCATTAGACGATTACGTGCG
>JAJYDM010000078.1 GCA_021777475.1 Actinomycetes bacterium
GCAGCGATGCTGGCCGACAGTTCGGCTGTGGTCGGATCTAAAAGGCAAATTGCGTTGCTCGAGGCAAGCGTCAGCTCCGCAATTCCCCAACGGCTCACCTGGACTTTGGGAATGGACCGGCTGACCAAGGAGATGTCAAAAGAGCAGGGCAACCTGCTCGTACTGGCATCGGGGGATCCAGGATACTTTGGAATCGTTAGGCTGCTCAAACGCACATTTCCCAATTCCCAACTACTCATCCATCCGGTCATTTCCTCGGTATCACTGGCCTTTGCCAGAGCCGGGACTAACTGGGAAGACGCGGTTGTGATAAGCGCCCACGGAAGGTCATATCAAAGCGTTCTAACCGAACTGGTCAGGGCCATACAGTCCCGTAACTCGATCGACAAGCTTGCGGTATTATGTTCTTCTGAACACACCCCGCAGTTCATGGCTCAACTCCTCCTCGATGCCAAGGCACCGTTCGACAGATATCTTGTCTGCACGGATCTTGGCGCCAACACCGAGTCGGTAACTGAGGCCTCTCTTGAAGAACTAAGTATGCAGCTCTTTGACCCTAACTCAATACTCGTGGGTATAAGGAACACGATCCGAAAGGCTCCGTCGATTTCCAACCTATCCCGATCCGAAAGCGGCTCCGAGTTTTTACACAGAGGGAATATGATAACCAAGCCTGAAGTCAGAGAGGTTATCCTTTCTAAGATGCTTCCGTATATCTCAGGCGAGTCCAGCTGCATGTGGGACTTAGGCGCCGGCAGCGGAAGCGTTGGAATTTCAGCCGCCCAAAGGGTCCCTTCCCTGAGAATTTTCCTGGTCGACCAAGATCCGATCCAAGTCAGGCTCGCACAACTCAACTCCGAGAAACTTTCTACCGCGATGGTCATTGCCGGGCACTCGGAAGACGTGATGTGGCAGCTCCCCGATCCGAACGCCGTGTTTGTTGGCGGGGGCGGATTGGAAGTGTTAAACACCCTTAAAAAGCGTCTTGCAGCGCCGACATTTGTGCTGGCCAGCTTTGCGGCAATCGACAGGGCTGTCACTGCAGCTAATCTCCTCGGCAGTCTTATGCAAGTCATGCTCCCGGTGGGAAAGCTCCTCCCAAACGGCTCCTGGCGCTTAGAAGCCGAAAATCCTGTTTTCCTAACCTGGGGCTGGTTGGGATGAGCATTACTTTTTCGGATGCGGTGGCCATTGCTCTTAACGAGCGGGGCGCGAAGACGGCAGTCAGGCTTGGACTTCCTGTCGAAATCGGCAAACCATCGATAATACTTGATGACCACTGGACTAAAGATGAAGTTCTGGTGCTGGTCATGGCTCTCCCGATAGTGATGAGACTCATTGCCCGCAAAAGCCTCTCCAAGGGTTCCGATCCGATCGTCGTCGCAGTCGACGAGTTGGGCCAGTTCATCATCCCTGTCCTTGGCGGCCACAGAGGTGCAAACCGACTGGCCGGTGAACTCGCAAGCCGAGGAAACGGCACCGCAGTGATCACAACCGCATCGGAACTGGCAGAGATACCAGCCGTTGACGGCCTAAGCGGATTTGTTGCCAAAGGAGACGTGGCGGGCCTCATCGAAACAATGCTTGAGGGTAGAGACCCGATTGTGGACTTTGAAATCGAGTGGCCCGGACCTATACAACTAAGAAGCGGGAACGGACCTGCCAAGGTGATTATTTCCGACTTGGCAGTCGATGCGCCAACCTACGACTCACCGACGGTGCAACTGATCCCGCCTAGTCTCGTGGTAGGAATTGGATGTTCAAGCGACGCGTCGCCAGAAGATGTCTCAGGGCTGATCGATAGGGTCTGCTCAGAATACCATCTCGACAGAAGAGCCATCGCCAAACTGGCGACGATTGACATCCGAGCAAACCATCCTGCGATACTGGACCAGCACCTTCCAATTGTCACCTTCCGATCCATCCAGCTTGCCCAAGTGACGGTACCAAACTCTTCCGCAGCTGTCGAGGCGGCTGTCGGTACTCCCTCGGTTGCAGAGGCAGCCGCGCTGCTGGCTTCCAAATCCGGCAGCCTGGTGGTCACCAAGACAAAGACCTCACGAGTGACGCTTGCGATTGCAAGGCAGAAAGCAAGGGGGCATTTGAAGATGGTCGGCCTTGGACCCGGAAGCGCAATGCTGAGGACTCCTGCAGCGGTCGAGGCAGTAATCAACTCTGAAATCGTAATTGGGTATCAGCCTTACGTAGAACAGTGCAGCGAGCTACTTTCCCCCAACCAGCTGATTCTCAGATCTCCTATCGGTAAAGAGGACGAGAGAGCGAGGACGGCCCTTGAATACGCGCTCGGGGGCCGTTCAGTGGCGCTCGTCTGTTCCGGAGACCCTGAGATATTTGCAATGGCATCGATCACCTTCGAAATGCTCGAAGCCCTTTGGAACCAAAATGATATCGACTCGTTGAACCGGCTCCCGGAGGTCTCTGTCATTCCCGGTGTCACCGCCGGGCTGGGAGGTGGAGCCCTACTGGGCGCCCCTTTGGGACATGATCATGCCTATCTATCTCTTTCTGATCTGCTAACCCCATGGGAAACCATTGAAAGACGCATCCATGCCTTTGGCCAGGCCGATGTCGTAATAGCTATCTATAACCCCAAGTCCAGAGGAAGGACCTGGCAACTTCCCAAGGCGATAGAGATTCTCTCCCAATACCGTCCCAGTACTACTCCTGTGGCCATTGTCCACAATATAGGAAGAAGCGGGGAGACCAAAAAGATATATAACTTGGCAACCTTTGATTCAAGCAAGGTCGATATGACTTCGTTGGTAATCGTGGGCTCTTCGGCCACCAGGCATTTTGGTGACTACATGTTCACTCCGCGCGGATACAAGATCCAACCATGACGCCGAGCACTTTGGTTGGACTACAACTCCAAATTTCAGACGCATGCACGGCATGTGGTGCATGCCTTTCAACATGCCACAGCCATGCACTTCTGAGCAGCCCACGCAAACCACACATCAATTACCAGCTGTGCAATCTTTGCTATGCCTGCATCGAGATCTGCCCGAGGGACGCGATTAAGGAGACGAGGCCATGATTCACCCTATCGAGCGGAAAAGCTACGAACTCCTGTCGGAGCGATTCGATTTCTCAAGGTATGACCGGGCGCAGGAGGCGGTTATTAAAAGGGTCATACACGCCACAGCCGATTTCGAACTGGCCGCATCGTTTACCTTCTCTAACCATGGCGTACAAAGAGGCGTTGAGGCAGTCAAAGCGCAATGCCCAGTCGTATGCGATGTCGAAATGGTGAGGGCCGGGATCACCAAATACCCAACCACGTGTCTACTTGGAGAAACAAAGGAATCACCAACGGGCATTCCAACGAGAAGTTACACAGCCATGATATCGGCGGCGAAACTATATCCCACAGATGGCATCTTTGTCATCGGCTGCGCACCAACGGCCTTGCAGGCGCTGATCGAATTAGCCAACGCCGAGTGGTTCAGACCAGCCCTTGTCATTGGACTCCCGGTGGGCTTCGTCGGCGCTAGCGAATCCAAATCCTTGTTGGCGCGCTCCGACCTCCCCCACGTCACCAATGTTGGCAACAAAGGTGGATCTCCGGCAGCGAGCGCAGCCTTCAATGCCATTGTCAGAATGGCGGAAGAAATCGACGACGGTGCCATCTAACCCCCATACTGCGGTAATGGTTGTTGGCCATGGGACCACCTCATTAGAGGGGATAAGCCAGTTCGAACAGATTGTGGACCAGTTGCGAAAATGCCTCGAGGTACCAGTCGGCCACGGATTCATTGAGCTCGCCGAGCCGGACATAGCCACAGGCTTTTCAAGGCTTCTCGCATCAAATGACATTTCTGAAGTGGTGGTTCTACCGCTGCTCCTTCTGGCTGCAGGACACGCTAAAAATGACGTACCTTCCAGCATCTCAGCGGCAAGAAAAAGATACCCCAGGGTCAGCTTCAGCTATGCAAAAGACCTGTCTGTAACCCCAACCCTTTTGGAGATTGTTGAGGACAGGACATTGACCCCCTTCGAAGTTGTTCCCCAAGCAACACTGCCTCCGTTTCAGGCGGGCTTCACTCTTCTGGTAGGGCGCGGCTCCACTGACCCCGACGCCAATTCCGATCTCTACAAGATTGCCCGCCTGCTGACAGAGCGAGGCGAGTTGGGGTTGGTGGAACCGGCTTTTATTTCACTGGCAAAGCCTAGCGTCGCCGAAGCTCTAGACCGCCTCAGGCTATTGGGGGCAAGGAATGTCACAGTGTCGCCATATTTCCTATTCACGGGATCGCTTTTAGAGAGAATCTATGTTCAAAGCCGCAGCTGGGCACGGCAAAACCCGGACATAACACTTAGACTCGCGAAAGAGATGGGGCCTGACCAACGTATTGTCGACCTTCTCATCCAGAGAGTCGGAGAGACCGACTCACCTGTACCGGTGATGAATTGCGACATGTGCATCTACCGTGCCGAGATACCCGGCCACGAGCACAAAGTTGGTCAACCCCATTCATTTACCGACCTCCACCAGCACTGAACCCGCTTCATGGCTGAAAAGGCACGCCAAAAACCGAAACGGGGCAACCGATTAAAGGTTGCCTTTAGGCATAACAGGCCAAGATGCGCCAAACGGACCTTTTAATTCCTCCAGGGGTGTGTTAATCTTCAGATGACATGCTCAGACCAGACGAACGCGCAGCTATCGAAGCCTTCATGGGTGAGACGAAGAAGGTCAGGAGATCGATGAATACAAGCCTGCGTCAGCGGTCGTCACTTTGGAGGCTGGGAATCCACTAACGCGATAGCGAACCAAGAAACAGACAGTGGGCTAGGAGATGGGTCGAAATGTCTTTCGTGTGGTGGTCTGCTGCCCAACCAGCGATCCCGCCGTTACTGCAGCGACAAATGCCGGGTGGCCGCATGGCGCAGACGACATCAACTGCTAAAAGCTGTACCGCCATTGCTTGTTGTAGGACCAAGCCGCACCGGGTCAACAATTTACGAGTGCCCACAATGTGAAACCAGAACCCTTGGAGTTCAGTACTGCTCTGCGTGCAACAGCTTCTGTCGCAAAGTTGGCATGGGCGGGATCTGTCCAAACTGCGAAGAAGCCGTCACATACGAGGAGCTAAACCAGACCTATAGAGTACAAAACCCGTGGTGAAACGTTTGCATCAGGGCAACCGGGCTGTGGATGGGCTTCATCAGCCAAAATCAACAAGCACCGAAACACAGGGAGGTGAAAAAGGCTGGCAACCATTTCCAACAAAGCGCCCATCTGAAGCTAAAGAGGAAAGCCCTCAAGAAACTCCTCAAACAGCCCACAGAGTCAGCGCCAGCGACAACCTCGATTGCGCACTAACCGCAAAGCCAGAAACCGCTAGGTGTTGTAAACTGTGCAGAAGTGATGGCCGTACGTATGCAATTCTCGTGACCGCCAGTGTGCAGTTCTCAATTATCGTTGAAACCTTCAGCGGCCTGGAACAGAGAATAAGTTTTCGCTATAGCGTTCCGCCGATGACCTCTAAGGAGACAAGGGGCTACATTCCCTGCCACCTAAAACTAACAGTTCGGACAGACACCATATTTTCAGAGTAAGCACTGGGACCGATCCATCAAGTTTCACGGGGTTTACCGAAAGCCGTCAACAACCTTGCCCGTCTAGCACTGATAGCCGCGAATACAAATAAGAGCGCAATAGTGGACGAGATATCAGCCCGCCAGGCAATATCGGAAGTTGATTCGGAGTCGTAAATGAAGCGACGCTCAGAGGACCGCCACGACCATCGTTAGTGTCATGCTCAACACTGTGCTCACGCAACAATTTCAGTCACTATGTCGTCTGCATGTTCAGCTTGGCTATCGCGTAACAACCCCTGGCCATAGAAATTGTCGACTACCTCAACGCAACCAGGTTCACCTACGCCATACTCGGCTTGAAGACCATTTAAGAGTGCGGGATGTTTAGATAGTCGCATCATCACTTTTTGTTCTCAGTACCATCGGACCACTTATCCATACCTATGTGGCGGTGAATGTATGCCATCTTCAGGAAAAGGGGATGTGGAGCGAATCTTAAGCAAATTCCATCTGCTGAAGCCTCGCTACCTGGTGGCCAGGGTATCTAGGTATTTGAAATTATCGGATACGTAGACCTCGAAAATTGGTCGCACGGCCACCATTAGAAGGACTAATTCGTCGGAAACTCGCGCAGTGGGGATTTTGTCCGAAGACCCCGATCTGTTGAAAGAGATGGTAAGAACTGCGCTACAAGAACTTCTAAAAATGAATACGACCGAGGCCGTTGGCGCTAAAAAGGGTGGGGGAACCGAGTTGAGGTTTCGCTATCGCGCAGGCTACTACCCACGCAGGCCTGTAACTAGGGCAGGGAAGACAGAGCTGAAGGTTCCGGGGGATAGGCCCGCCTTGAATCCATTGGTGATCCATTGAACCGATGATAGGAAAAGAAATCGACACGAAAAAAGTCTCGGAGCATTTGCCTATGTGATATGTACCTTCAGGTGCTGCGGCCGCCCTGCCATACGGTCCGCCACTTGATCGCAAACAGGAATTTGCCCTCAAAATTGAAGAACATAGTACCGCTCATTCGGTAAAATCGCCTGGATTGCATTTGCCGTGAATTTGACGACAGCAGTCTCATGAACGACTATTTACCGGGTCTTCGCCACGCCACAGCGTCGATTCAACTTTTGCACCTTCTAGAAAGAGGATGGGATGACAACACCAATTCAGGCAGCAATTGAGACGGCAAGGGCCAATCAGGCACTGGCAGTGGCTGGTCATACGGATATGGTTTGGGGGCATGCCTCTATAAGGGATCCACAGGGCAGGGGAATCTGGATGAAGGCCTCGGAATGGGGGTTTGAGGAGGTCACCATCGACAGACTCGTTCTGGTCACCCCTGACGGCGAAGTCCTGGAGGGAACCCAAAAACGTCACATCGAATATCCGATACATACAGAAATCATGCTCGCCAACCCGGAGGTGAACTGTGTGGTCCATACGCATGCACCCATGGCCAACGCGTTTTCTGCTCTTGATGTGCCATTGCGGGCCATCTCCCATGATGGTGTGCCCTTTGCCCGTCCAGACGTTCCCCGCTTCACCCTGACTGGAAACCTCATCCGTACTCGCGAACTTGGAAAAGCTCTGGCAGAGACGATCGGGGATGCCGCAGGATGCCTTTTGCCCCAACATGGGCTTGTTACAGTCGGACCCGATGCCGCAACAGCCGTGATGAGGGCGGTTTTGTTGGAACGAGCATGCAAAGTCCAACTCACAGCAATGGCCGCAGGGCCCATCAAGCTCTGGTCCAGTGAGGAGGAAGTTGAAGCCAAGAACTCCCTAGTCTGGAACCAGTCTCAGACCCATGCCGGCTACGGCTACCTTTGCCGTCACACATCGCGAAAGGGAGACTAAGTATTCCCGCGAACGAAGTTTCCCGCAATCGATTGTCCCGATTTTGACGGTTTACTTCCTACGCAGATTCACAACCGGTTGAATCGCCGATTTAAAAATCGAGATGGAAATAGTACGGCACTGCTTAACCATGGATCCGAGCGGACCGCAAAGGCCCAGGCAATAAGTGGGAGCTGTCTTGAAATAGCCGCCGACTCACTAGGCCCAGTAACGACAAAAAAGTCGGCGAGTCTCACCTTTTGGGAAATTAAAGGAGCGTGTGAAAAGCCTACGTATCCTTGGTCAATTCCGTCAGAAGTCTACAACGTGCAATAATGTACAAAAGGAGGTAACTGCGCCCAAACATGACCGACATCATCGATCCACTTGACTCATCGCGGCAATTCCAGTTTAGAAGGCGTGTGGCGTTGTCAGACACCGACCCCACGGGACGGCTCAGGCTTGATGCATGCGCCAGATTCCTACAAGATGTTGCTGCATTTGACGCGATAGACGCTGACATCTCAGAAATGGGTAACTGGGTACTGCGTCAAAACAACATCTACGTCTCATCGTTGCCAACCTACGGAGAGGTAGTCAACTCCAAAACGTACCTGACAGGCTCAGGCCGGGCCTGGGTTGAAAGGACGTCGCTCATTTCTGATATCAGTTCAGGTGCCGCACTTATCACCGCGAGAGCAGTTTGGGTTCTTACAAATTCAACTTCCGGTGCACCAATTTCTGTACCGACAAGTCTTTACGAGATCTACGGTCCGCTGGCATTGCACCACAAAGTCAGCATCCGGGATGCCAAGAGACAACCCCTACCACTAGGGGCTTCTCAACTCGAGTGGCAGACTCGATTCTCGGACCAGGACATACTCTCTCACCTAAACAACGCGACATACCTCGAGGCCCTGGAAGAAATCCTACATAGGGAACACATAAAGCTGGAGGTAGATCAGAAAATGACCTGTCTGGTCAGCTACAGGGAATCAACATCTTATGATGACCCCTCTGACACCTACTTTTCGATAACCAAAGAAAATGATGCTATCTCCGTGGCCGTCTTCTTTGCAAAAAACAGCCAGGTGCGAACGAGTATCCACCTAAAGCTGGACCTCTAGGCCTCGGCGAGCCATCCCAACTCGCAAAAGCTCTCTGGCTGTATTGATATCCATAGCTCTTGGACCTTCACCACCACCAGGTGTCTCAAGAACAAGGGGCACGTCCAGCAGCGAAGGATGGGAAATCAGATTCGACAACGCCTCTTTGCCGATTAGCCCCTGACCGAGGTTCTCATGGCGGTCCTTCATCGTTCCCAGTGAAACCTTGGAATCATTGAGGTGGACGCAGCCCAGGAGAGCGATTCCGAGCTTCGTTTCGATCGCGCCAACCACAGTATCGGCCTCCTCGATGGTGCCGTACGATACGCCCGAGGCAAATAAATGCTGAGTATCAAGACAGACGCCAATTCTATCGTCATTATTGAGCGCCTCAACTATCCGTGCAAGTTCATCAAAACTCACGCCCACGCTACCACCCTGCCCTGCGGTATTCTCAAGTAGAATTCGACACGGACCATCCACGCTTTCGAGCGCCAACCGTAATGATGAGGCGATCCCCGCCATTGATGCCTCCAGGCCTGCACCTTTATGGCTCCCAATGTGGACCACCATTCCCCGGGCGCCAAGCTTCGAAGCGGACTGGAAGTTCTCCACCAGCACAGCCCGGGACTTGTCAAGTATCTCCGGATCCGGCGAGGCCAAATTTACCAAGTAAGGTGCATGGGTTACCAAACCCCTGAGACCGCTCCGCCCGCTTGCTAGTTCAGCCTTGAAACTGAAAGCTTCATCGTCGCTGATCAAAGACGACTTCCACACCCTTGGACTGCGAGTGAATATCTGGACAAAGTTTGCCTCAATCGCTGCCGCATTTTCGAACACGTTCATAACTCCGCCGGCAATCGAAACGTGCGCCCCAACCAAAATTTTATCCATGGCTGAAATAGTAGGACCAGGGACGCACTTCTCCCGTGTCAGGCCTACCGTAAATAGTGCGAATTTTGCTTTTGACGGTATGCAACAACACAGAAACCACGATTGAGCGTCTATGTTGACTAAGTCTGGCTTATGTAAATTTAAACTTAAGTCACATTGATAACTAGGATTGACGATCATTGAATTGGTCGGTGCTTCCCTCTTGAGTGTCATCACAACGACGTTGATAGCGTGACCAAGATGAGAACATCCCTAATACGGCATGGAGAATAGATGTCTTCGCGGATTGAAGTTGAATTGACGAGTCATAAGCCAGATGGAATCTGGACTTGGAGGGCAGCTGGGGCAAAAGAACCCAGAGGGACTCTTAACGGTTCAATACTTTACGAAGGGGCGAAGATCGGAGACGTTATTCGTGCTGAAGTCGTTTTCGAGATCGACGGCATCATCGTTGAATCCGTTTATGCACCTAAGGCAAAACACGCCCAGGCAAACTTGATCGAACTGACGAGCAAGGAGCCGGTGTCATATGTAACTCGGACCGTCACAGCTAGAGAGCGAAGCCGCTTTGAGACTGACCGAAGGCCTCCAAGATCGGACAAAAGGTCACCCCGCATAGAGCAGCAGACCGGTACTGGTGCTGAACGCTCTTCAGGCCGACCACCCAAACGAAAAGAGGGTACTTCAGATGGTAGGCGCGCAGCCGCCAAAACTTCGACAGCTGATGGTGCCGAG
>JAJYDM010000079.1 GCA_021777475.1 Actinomycetes bacterium
TGAAAACTCCAGATAGCCCTGCCGGAAGGTTCAAAGGAGTCGGGCCGTGAGCACGCAGTTGTGAAATAGCGGCCGCCAGGGCGCCCTTGACTTGCGCCGCCCGAGACTCCGTGAAATAGCCAGCGGTGAGCTCGTTGTTAATTTGCCCATCCACTTGATTGGTCAGCAGGTCGAGATAGCGCACACTGAGCGGTTCCAGCAGACCAACAGCATGAATTGGGGGAACCGTACCGTCATTGCCTGTAGCAAGGAGAAGGGCAAAGAGTGCACCCTCACTATGACCAAATACCCCAATTCGCTTGTCATTAACTCCATTTTGCTTTGCGAGAAAGTCAAGAGCTGCCAGCGACTCCTGTTGAAATGGCCCTATTCCAATGCCAGCCAAATTCAAAGAATATGGCCCAAGCCCAGTTTGACCGCTGCCAAGCTTGTCATAGCGCAAAGATGCGACACCGTCGGATGACAACCAGTCGGCAAGCGTCTTAAGTGTGTCGATGGGTCCGGGAGCCAACTTGCTGTTGCCATTTCGATCCGTAGGCCCGCTTCCAGCTATCAAGAGCACCGCAGCAAACGCTCCGCTTGAATCAGCAGGATGCCGAAAAGTTGCATAAATGGTGATTCCTCCGGCAACGAAAGTCACCGGCTCATCAACCCAAGTCACTGGCATTGCCACCGTAGAATGCGCTGGCGCCGATGTGGCAGTCGATGAACCACACGCAGCCGCCAAAAGAACAACCAACAACAGGCCTGCAATCGAAACCATGCGCTTCATCTCAACCTCAGCAGTTTGACTCCCGGGCCACACTTTCCTGCCACCCAAGGCGGTATCACAATGTCTGCCCCCAGCGAAGCAAAGTCCATAGGAGAGCAACAGAGACAATCCCCGTGGCTGCAACGGCAGCCGCCATCACCACTGTAACCGTAACTGACATGTCACAGGCAACCATTGCCATAAAGGACAGCGTATCGACGAAAAAGAGAGTCTCCTTCTCATTCCCCAGCTACGACCCGGGCCGAGGACAATCCAAGCGGAATGCCTATCTCGCCAAGCGTAGGTACCAATATAACCGTGCCAACTAAAATCGAAAAAGCTCCACCAAGACTCCTAAATGGACAATGTTGGGGTCAAACACTAAGCAGCGATCTTCTTGGCAAGCTTGGAGAATGGACTACTAGGACATATTCCTACACCAAAGGAATGCCAAGGTTGGTAAGTCCCAGAAAGAAGCACATCGGCGCTAAAGCCGATCGAAACCCTGAAAAATGTCACTCACCACCAGCCTTCTGTCCGCCGCACTACCACCTTCGACTTTGCTGACATGAAAACCAACATCGTCACCCCAAACACCAGGAGAGCGCGACAACAACTCTTGTCAACACCCATTGCAAAAGAGCGACAAGCACATAGAATTCTGGAACTGCGGAGTCCCGGCCGGATCGTCGATCCAAAAAGCCAAAGACGCCGAAGATGGAACACCATTTCGCCTGTGGGTCGCAGTTACGGAGATTCCACAGCAGGTGCATATTCATACATGAAATAGCCAGCCAGCCGTCAGTGATCACCGCGTTGTACCCCCTACCCGTGCGCCTGAGCAGCCGAGACAGCCAGCTCGATGGCAGAGTAAGCCTAGAAACCTTCAGCAACTGACAGAAGAGCCATCGCGCAGGCTTTATTGCTGCAAAGCAGGACACCGTGAAGGCCCGGACGCCCGGGATCGAAGGTGCAACGCCGGCTGACCCTACTGAATCAAAAATCGAGGCCCCTGCCCGTTTCGCGCGGACAACAACTGGTCCGCCTGGTGCAGGTATGGCAATTATTTAGCCCAACGAAAACCTGCGACCGCAACACCATAAAGCGGAAGCATGCCAAGCACCGGCCCGACGTTGACCCCAACGGATCCCTCAACTTAATTTTGGATCGGCCCCCCGGCACCTCATCCTTTTCAAAACCTGCGAAACCGAAGCCTCTTGAATTGGGTACTCACTGGAACCCAGGCCGATTGAATCCAGAGACATGACGGCTGGTTACTGTCAATTATGTATAGCCGTTAGTGTCAATGGTATTTTGGCCAATTGACATCGCGGCCACACAGCAACTTTCTCACAACCACCAGCACAGCGCGATAATCTCAAAAGAATCCGGACCATCCTGTGCTCCTTGACTCAAGTGTAACTAACTGATTGGGCGGCATAACCAAAGAATTGAATAGAGAACCATCTCTCCAAGGGCCAACGTGCCAAATCGGTAACCATTGGCTCCAATTTGAATTAGCTGAAATTCAAATTCGTCTAACCGACCAGACCCAGTCAGTACCTCCGTGGCGGGCTATCATAAGTCCCATGGGGAATGCGAAGCATGGCCTGAGTACATCGCGCGCCCAGGAACTGCTAAAGGAGGTGGGGCCCAATGCCATCTCCGAACAAAAACCGAGCGCACTGAAACAGTTCACGGCGAAATTTTGGGCTCCTGTGCCGTGGATGCTTGAGGCCACTGTGTTGCTCGAGGTGATCCTCAGCAAGTGGCTTGAGGCGGGAATTATTGCAGCAGTTCTCATTTTCAATGCCGCAATCGCGTTCTTCCAAGAAGGTAGGGCGCAATCAGCCCTGCAATTGCTGCGCAGCCGTTTGGAAATCAATGCCCGGGTTTACCGCGACGACCAGTGGCGCATGCTTCCTGCCTCCGAACTCGTTCCCGGCGACCTGGTTCATGTTCGTGTGGGTGATTTCGTACCTGCTGACCTGATGTTGACCGAAGGAGAGGTCAAAATTGACCAGTCGATGATCACGGGAGAGTCCGCAACTGTGCGTCGACGGGCTGGGGAAACGATTTACTCAAGTTCATCAGTGGTCGGTGGAGAGGCAAGCGGAGAGGTCACCGCGACTGGAGCCAGGTCATTCTTTGGAAGAACCGCCGAATTGGTCCGAGAAGCCGGGGTGAGCGGACACTTGAATCAAGTTGTGCTTCGAATGGTTCGCGTATTCATCGTTATGGACCTTGTCCTTGCCATTGCGGGTACGGCGTGGCTCGCCATCGGCAATGCAAGTATCTCGGAGATCCTTTCCTTTGCCGTGGTCATCCTTTTGGCATCAGTTCCGGTCGCGCTTCCGGCGGCATTTGCACTATCGGGTGCGCTTTCAGCACAGCACCTAGCAAAACTGGGCATACTGACCTCGCGACTGACGGCAGTTCAGGATGCAGCCACGATGGATATCCTTTGCACCGACAAGACGGGAACAATTACCCAGAACCGCCTTTCTGTATACGAGATATCCGCTCGTGCTCAATTCGACCCTGACGAGGCCCTTGTTCTTGCCGGCGCCGCCTCCGATGAAGCTACCCAGGACCCAATCGACTTGGCCATAATCTCAGCAGCACAGGCTCGGAACCTTGCGCCAGTTCAAACCCGCCTCAGTTTCATACCCTTTGACCCAACGACAAAACGTGCCGAAGCCACCTTCGCATGCGAGACAGACACTCTGCGCGTCACCAAAGGAGCTCCACAAGTAATCGCGACTCTCTGTGGGGATGAAGTGGACCCGGAACTGGAACGCCTGGCTGCAAACGGAGCCCGGGTATTGGCGGTCGCCAAGGCCCATGGCACTGACCAATGGCACCAGGTGGGCCTTATCGCCCTGGCTGACCCCCCCCGACCGGATGCTGCCGCACTTATCGAACATCTTGGGGGCCTCGGCGTTCGCGTGATAATGCTCACCGGCGATAGTCTTGCCACTGGAAAGGCTATCGCGAAACTAGTTGGCATCGATGGTACAGCAGTGAGGGCCAAGGACATTTCCGAAAGGCAAAATGCCCTGGACTTTGGTGTTGTCGCCGAAGTCCTTCCGGAAGACAAATACCGAATCGTCCGACACTTGCAAGCAGCAGGCCATGTAGTAGGAATGACTGGTGACGGTGTCAACGACGCTCCCGCCCTAAGACAGGCCGAACTGGGAGTGGCAGTAGCCGGAGCGAGCGACATTGCCAAGTCCGCCGCAGGAATCGTCCTTACTGAACCTGGCCTGACAGATATTGCGGACCTCGTGGAAGAAAGTAGGCGCGAGCACCAGCGATCACTCACATATGCCTTGAACGTTGCCGTGAAAAAGATTCAGATACCGCTGCTTTTGACGATGGGAATTTTCGCGTGGCACCAATTCGTATTCACCCCCCTACTGATGGCGCTCATGCTCCTTGGAAACGACATCGCCAGCATGTCGATTATGACAGACCGCACCAGCTTCTCTCATACACCCGATACCTGGAACATAAAAAAGTTCACTACCGCAGCGGTGCTGTTGGCCGGTCCTCAACTTTTAATCTCATTCGGCATCCTCTGGGCTGCACGCGATTTATGGCCCATTCTGACTCTGAATTCGCTTCGCACGGTGATCTTCCTCACGCTCATCGTCAGTAGCCAATCAAGCATCTATCTTGTTCGAACACCAGGTCATTTTTGGAGTTCGCATCCAAGCTCCGGAGTCGTTCTTGCCTCGTTTGTAGACAGTGCGGCAGCAATCGCCCTCGTCCTCTCCGGGAGTCTGATGACTGCGTTGACCATCCCCGTGGCTGGAGCAGTCATGGGCACGGTTGTGATCGGAACCCTGCTCATTGACGCCTTCAAGGTGCCAGCCTTCAGAGCATTGGGAATTCATCGCCTCTAAAACGGCCAAAAGATACACAGCCTTCTTGTAGGAACTCTAAGACTGTACTCCGGCCGACCAACGCGCAAGGGCATTCAAGTCGAAAGAAAATGACATCCACGATGTAAACTCTTCAGAGCAACACTCGGCAGAAAAGGAGTATGCGAAGCACCCATACTGGATCAAAAAGACCTGATATTTCTATACGAAACAAGGATGATCCGGTATTGAATCCCAATTTCCGCACTCATTAGGAAAAATTGACACAATTGGGCTAAATGATCAGGTCATAAAATGAATTGGTCTGCTATTTACAAAAGCTGGGACACGTAATCGGGCATCACTCCAGATGAAGCCACAATCACATTCCATAAGTGAAAGGTCAAAACAGCCAAAAACAATTCGAGAGCGTCATACCCTTAATGCAACAATTGCCTCAAGAGTATGACATTTGTCGCCATGACATGGCTAGTCTTTTCACTAACCTGTGGAGCGGACGACGGGATTCGAACCCGCGACCCTCACCTTGGCAAGGTGATGCTCTACCAACTGAGCCACGTCCGCACTGAGAGCTACAAGTTTAGCGATAGGTCAGTGACCTAATGCCGATCCTGCGTGCAAACAACAACATTGAGAATATACCGACATCGTGCAGTCATGACTGCCTAACTGAAAATAGCCCATCCAAAATCCGGTCAATTGAAGAATCGACCTCCTCAATGCCTGGGTACAAAGCGGATTCGGTGACCAAACCCAGACTGATTACATCTCGATACGAGACAAAGGCGAACGTAATGCCTGACCCATCGGCAACAGGGGCAAGTGGAATGACCCTTTCTAGCCGGTTTCCCGCCAGAAATAGGTCGATATCTGGACCAGGTACATTCGAGACCACGTAGTTGAACGCCGGCGGAACAAATCTAAAGATCTCCGATCCAGTTGCAGTGCGAAACAGAACTTCCAACAACACCGGAGGCAGAGCGTCAGCAACGTTATATAAGAACATCGCACCAATGCCGGAATTTAAGGCCTTTTTAGCCTGATCCGTTATCTCGTGCACCTCTAACAGCAGTTCCCGCCATCCCTCAAAGTCAGTTGGAATAGTCAAAAAAAGGGCAGACACCTTATTCTTCGATTCGTGATTCGCGGAATGGTCGTGAATCGATACTGGAACCATTGCAATCAGACTGTCCGGCAGGCTCAGGCCATGCGAGTTTAAATACATCACCAAGGCTCCGTGACAAATGGTTATGAGAACGTCATTTACCTTTACCCCGTTCGCCTTGGCGATATTCGCAACGCGCTTGAGGTCGATGTCCTTCGACAGTATCTGTCTTTCTGAAGAAATCGAACCGTTCGCGCCCGTCCGCCTGGGAACGAACATCAAATTGCTAGCCAACTTCAACGTCGACTCCCGGTCAGAGTCCGCCAATGCATCAGGCAGATCTTTTATGGCGGAAACGCCGCTAGAGATAAATGACCGAACGTGATCTGAAACGCCAATCAGCGTTCTAACGCCAACCTCCAACTGAGACGGAGGTGCCTCCGGAACATGAGCTGCTGGCTGACCGTTCCGGTCGAACTCTTCCGTGACATCGAAGATCGCAGCGAGGGCCTCCATCCCGGTGATTCCGTCTGTAAGTGCATGATGAAGCCTCGCTACGATCACTAGCCGGTTCTTGTGTACCCTCGGGATGACGGACAGGTCCCACAGCGGCCTCGACCGGTCCAAACGCTCCGACATCAGAGATGATGCAAAGTCCATCACCTGGTCCAGGTCAACTTCTTCATTTGGAAACGCAAGATGAATGTGATTATTCAGCGAGAAAGACAGGTCGTCAATCCAGTACGGCTGAACCAAACCGAGCGGAGCATTTACAGCCTTCTTCCGAAAGTGAGGAAGCTTGTGTAAGCGCGCCGAAAACACCCGAAGGATACCATCGTAGCTTTCAATTTCTGATTGTGTTCCTAGGTCAAACACCAATATGCCACCGACGTTGAGTGGCATATTGTCCGTCTCGGCAGCCAAAAAAGCCGCATCCAGTCCACTAAGAAACTCCAAACTTCACCAACCACTATTCTAAGTCGAACCACCAACGCCAGTGTGGCCGAACCCTCCACTTCCACGAACAGTTTCCGAAAGCTCATCCACCTGAGCAAACGAGATCACTGGCAGAGACACAATAATCAACTGTGCAATCCTGTCCCACTGATTTATTTCGAAAGTGCTTCCTGGGTCAGAATTGTAAAGTATCACCTTGACCTCTCCACGGTAGCCTGAGTCGATCAAACCTGGAGAGTTTAGGCAGGTAATTCCGAAGTTGATCGCCAAGCCGGAGCGAGGGATGACCAGTCCCCCATACCCCTCCGGTATTTCCAGGCTAATTCCAGTCGGAACCAGGGCACGCGACAAAGGAGCTATGTCCATTGCGACGGAGCTGCGCAGGTCGCATGCCCCATCACCCGGTCGAGCGTAAGCGGGTACCTCAACGCCCTCACAAAGGTGCCTCATGCGAACCTCAACCATGTCAGCAGCCCCCACCTTCGTCCAATTCATCACTTAAATGCTTTGGCGACGAGCCGCATGTACGATTGCCATTACGACAGACGCAGAATCCTCTTTGTGGTAATGCGAATAATTGCCCTTATTGCCCGTAAGCCTGGCAACCCGGTCCTGGATTCCCCAAACAGTGCAAAGAAAGATCGCCTCGGTGACCACACGAAAGCTCATCTTGGACGTCCCAAAATGCCTGTCACGGAAGATGATCGGCCTTTCAACCACTTTGCCATTTGATTCCTGCACCCGAAAAGCCATTTCGATCTGAAACGCATACCCTTCGGCGGAGACTGTGTCAGTGTTGATCTTTCTCAATATCTCCGAACTGTAAACCCTGAATCCGCTGGTCGCATCCTTAATTCTTATCCCCAATGCAACTGCGGCATAAATGTTTCCTGCCCTTGAGAGCAGCAGCCGGTATGTTTTTAGTCCTGGCGAGGCACCGCCTCGAACGTAACGGGACCCTATGCACAGATCGGCTCCCTCCTCCTCGACGGCTCTGATCAGCTGAGGCAGAGATTCCGGCTCGTGGGATAGGTCGGCATCCATTTCTATAAGACTCGTGGCACCTCTTTCGAGGCCGATCTGAAACCCAAGACGGTACGCTGAGCCCAAGCCAAGCTTGGCCTCACGCGAGATTACCTCAATATTGGGATATATTTCTGCAAGAGACCTGACAACCTCAGCAGTCCCATCGGGGGATGAGTCATCGACCACCAAGATGTCAATCTCCGGCAACTGCTTCTCTATGCGATGGATTGCCTCGCTTATGTTCTTGGCCTCGTTGTAGGTCGGAATAACGATAAACGGCCTACCGGAATAAAACACTGAAGAGCTCCAATCTAAAAATCCCCCTCCAGAAATACAAATCTAGCTGCCTTTCCTCTAATATTACCTAAATGCTCGTGTGGATTGACTTAGAAATGACTGGTTTGGACCCAAAGCGTCACACAATTGTCGAAATTGCGACCCTTATCACGGACGACGATCTAAAGATCCTAGAGGAAGGTCCAGACCTAGTCATAGCGGCCACATCAGACCAACTTGAAGCCATGGATTCGGTCGTGCAGAACATGCACACCAAGAGCCGCCTCATCGAGGAGATTCGCCAGTCAAAAACGACTATGCAGGATGCGAGCGATCTCACGTTGGCATTCATTAGGAAACACATCTCTTCTCCGCGCTCCGTGCCGCTCTGCGGCAACTCGATCGGTACGGACAGGAGGTTTCTCGCTGAGTACATGCCTGATATCGAAAATTTCCTGCACTACAGGTCTGTCGATGTATCGTCAATTAAAGAGCTCGGCAGAAGATGGTTCCCGGACCTCATTAAAACGGCACCCGCCAAGTCCAGGGGCCACCGCGCCATGGATGATATCAAGGAAAGCGTGGTCGAACTCCAGTTTTACCGGGAGCACATCTTCAGGCAGGTAGCCCAAACTTCCTCTCCGGCAACTTCCACCGTGGACCAAGATGGGACCATCTGACCTCTTTCCCAAATTCAGCCAGCGTGGTTAACAATCTCGACGAGTGTATCAAAGGATCCCAGTGGATCATCACCGACAGGAGTAACACCCAGTATTGTGACCCCGGACTCCTTGTAGGCGGCTAGACGATCGGCCACGTATCCCTTTGGCCCAATGAGTGACGTTGCCTCGAGAAGTTCGTCAGGAACCTCGGCCATGGCTCTCACCTTTTCGCCGGAAAGATAAAGGTCCTGGATCTTATTGGCTTGTTCCCCGTAACCGTACCTGACCGCCAAGTCGTTATAAAAGTTTTTGCCTTTGGCCCCCATCCCGCCGATGTACAGGGCTAGCGCTCCTCTGCCTAGTTCTCTGAGGTGCTCAACGTTGTCGCCTATGGCTAGCATTCCACCCCCGACGATTTCAGGAGTCCCAAGGCCTGGGTCCCGCTTTTCAAGCCCAGCCTTTATGGCTTTGCCCCAAACGTCCGAAGCTTTCTCGGGGACATAGAAAATGGGTAGCCAGCCATCTGCCGTCGCAAAGGTCATCTCAACGTTCTTGTAGCCGAGCGAAGCTACGAAGATTGGGATGTTTTCTCTCACAGGTTTGGTGATGATCTTGAGAGGCTTTCCTAAACCGGTGCCTTCTCCTGCCGGCAGCGGAATCTGATATATCCCATCATTCACCAGCAGCTGACGGGACCATACACTTCTGCAAATATGTATTATCTCCCTAGTCCTAGCTATTGGCTGATCATAGGCAATTCCGTGCCATCCCTCGATTACTTGAGGTCCGGAAGCCCCAAGACCTAGAATCGCCCTTCCCTGAGAAACTTCATCAAGTCCCGCTGCCGTTTGCGCTATCAGAGCGGGTGTCCGGGAATATATCGGAATTATTCCGGCACCGATCTTGACGCGATCCGTCTTCGCCGCCAAATATCCCATGAGCGTCGGAGAATCAAAACCGTATGCCTCTGCAACCCAAGCGATATCAAGGCCACGTTTTTCATAGGCAACAACCTGGTCTACAGCTTTTAAAAAACTTCCCGAATAATCCACTTGCATGCTGATCTGCATTAGCCCACCTCTGAATTGCTAAAAAACGATCAATTGCCATAACATCGACCAAATTGAACATTGGCGTCTACCTGCCAAAAACAATTTAAAGCCAATTACCCAACTACACAAGCATGGACCCTCCGGAGCTTGCTTAGGGGTCCACTCTCCCCGTCGCTTGGCCGGGTTCAGCAAACATCGCTGCCACCACCCCACCATTCCCGAAGGACCTGACAAT
>JAJYDM010000080.1 GCA_021777475.1 Actinomycetes bacterium
TATCCCGTTACGGTAACGTCGCCAAGAAGTGAACATGAGTAAAGGCAGTTTCAGGACCCCGTCGTTTTCTCAGCCATTTGGCCGTGCCCGGTTCTGGCACCGGAGCCTGATCCGGAGGATTCCTCACTGCACTAGGAACACACATTTCAGAATTTCGGTCCCGGTCAAGCCGCTTGGGCAACCCTTTGGAGATTGTGCGGCAAAGGAGCTCATAAGTGACAACTTGGGGGAGATCGTCATCGCCAAAGCAACCAGCAGGGTCGGCGTGGGCATCCCTAGGGGTAACCTCAGGTTTACAAGGTTTGCATGATAGCTTCGACAAGGAGCGCGGCCATGGCTCTCAAAGCCAACGATGCCAAAAACCTCCTCGGACGCCCCAAGACACATTCGCGCTTGACGCTGTCTGGCCTTGAAAGCTCCACAAGCGCGATCCCGAGGTCCTTTCAGGGCATGCGGTCGGAAGAATGCACAGAGAACGACTGCGGCGCCGAAAGAGACGCTCCTTTGATGCTTCATCGACCACCTTGCCGAGTTGCTCTCGATACTGCTACCTCAACTTGTCGACGCATGCATCTCACACTTCGACAAGCGGAGGTAGGCGCCGTCGATCTCGTCTAAAAAGGTTTTCGGAAAGATTTGCGGAAACACCATTTCCGGAGTTCGCACATTAGCTGTGACAGACCGGCGCCCATGAGGCTAAACTGAACCGAGCGGTTTCATATGTCATGCTCCATCCAGTTCTAAGGAAAGGAAGACGGCAATAACTGATCGCCAAAGCTCTCGTCGCCGTTTCCTGGGTCCATGGGTGATAGTCCTGGCACTCTTTGTAGTTGGATCGCTATTGCTCATCTTGCTTGACACCGCATACAAGAACACTCCGCTAAAAGATGCAGTCGCCGGACCATTGAGAGCAGCAATTATCCTGATTGTCGGCTCGGTCATAGCACGAGTTGTTGAAACCAAACTCATGGCGAAGTCGCTTACTTCGCTGCCACCGAGACAACGAACGATAGCGGGATTCGCCGTCAGGTTGCTGCTCTACCTTGGAATCACTCTTGCCGTCTTTGCCGGCCTTGGAATTGGCCTGTCGAGTTTTCTCTTTGGTGGTGCATTTTTGACCGTTGTTCTGGGACTCGCGGGCCAGAGCATGCTTTCTAACCTGTTTGGTGGCATTTGGCTAGTACTCTTCCAACCTTTTCAGGTGAGCGACTCGATCAGCTTCATCACCTGGCAATACCCGATTCTGATGCCGTCATTCCCCCATGAAGCCCTTAAACCCGTATATTCCGGACGGGTAAGGGATATCAACCTTATGTACACCACAATTGTCACTGACGACGGTGACCCGCTTGTGCTGCCAAATGGGATACTGGCTCAAGCCGCGATTATAAATAGGAGCCGTGCCGGGGCTCGGCGAGTCAATGTGCGCTTTGAATCACCCATCGATATTAGCCCCAAGGACTTGGAAGCCAGACTTCTCGAAGACCTGGGCAGTTGGGACAGACCACCGACCTTGGAACTGACCGACATCGGAACCGCGAACTACTCGGTGCGAGTCTGCGTCTGGAGTAGAGAAAGTGAGGAAAGAGTCCGCGACCGGATTCTCCAGTCGGCCTGGAAAGTCGTTTCCCAGCTAAGCCAAACACACGGCGATTCGGCCGAACCAAACCAAAGCCACTAGAGACACGAATTAGGGCACCGATATTGCCAATTCCCCCAACAAAATTGGGACTCTGTCGAGATGCGCCGCATCTTCAAATATCCAAATGCTTCATGAGGCAAAAGCCTATGAAACACCATAACAGCGACGATCTTGCCTCTGAGCGACGCTGTACTTCGACCTCGCGAAGATAACGCCTGACACCTACCGCTTTGCTAAGGCGCACTCTTGCGGTCAAACTGCAGTTTCGGTCTCCTCACCATCTCATCGGCGCTTTCCGCACTGCCCAAAATGAACCCGCCGTTTTCTCCAACAGAGTCAGAACCACACCTGACAGACCTCAACCGGCCGCTGGTACCCAAAATTAGACCCGGCTGAACCTTCTCATACCTGATGAGCTTCGTGTCTCATGTCTACGGTTGTGTCGAGGTGACAGTTTCCGCCAAAGAAGCGCTTTGGATCGCAAATTCATGGAAACCCCGCCGAAAAACAAACTGTAGTGCGACAGCCTAGTGCTGAGCCATGTTAACGAACTTGGTGAACGAGTCCAGAAATGCCAGGTGGGCAACTCCTGTTGGACCGGAACGGTGCTTTGCCACAATAATCTCAGCAGTTCCTCGATCTGAAGACTCGCTGTTGTAGATCTCATCTCTATATATGAAAAGTACGACGTCGGCATCCTGCTCGAGCGAATTATGAACCACTATCCCGTTGGCAATGAAGTTGTGGGTTCCTGGAACTGTGAGATCGTATACTGGTTCGGTGCCGTAAGATTCGATCGAACGAAGAATTGTCCAGTAAACTCTTGCACCCAGACGCACCCGGGACCCAACCTTCGTTAGTAACGCACCCTCCTCACGATAGGCCGATCCATTGTGAACAGCCAACTCAATTCCCGATCGAAGGTTGTCCACGGGCATCCAGCCTTGTCGTGTCAAAAACTTGTGGTTTGCACTCGCCCTGATTTGACGGTCTCCAACGTCAAGAACGTATGTCTGCTTGATCCCGGAAAAGTAAGTCCTTGAAATCTCGGACTCCACAAATTCGCCGGCGAAATTGACACCCACCACCTTTGTCCCAATGGAATTCCATCTGACCAAATCACCAATGGCCTCGGAACTCCCGTCAGCCATAAGAACCTGGGTACCGTAGCTCAGACAACCCGATTCCCTGAGATCTGAAAGGGCCGGTCGCTTGTCTGCCCTCATCTCAAGGTTTCTCGACAGCTGAGACAGTGCCAACACGGGAACGTCCAACTCCCTTGCGAGGATCTTGAGTCCTCTGGATATCTCGGAAACCTCGACCTGACGAGACTCCGCACCCATCCTCCCCGACATCAACTGCAGATAGTCCACCACGACCAGACCAAGCCCATCTCGCGCCTTAAGCCTGCGAGATTTGGCCCGAATGTCCATGACATTGACATTGGGATTGTCGTCAATATAAATAGGTGCGTCTGCTAGGCGGCCGATGGCATGGGAGATCTTCTCCCAATCTTTTTCCAGTAACTTCCCGTTTCGCATTCTTGTCGAATCAATCTGGGCCTCCGCCGAAAGAAGTCTTTGCACAAGCTCTTTCCGACTCATTTCCAATGAAAACAAAAGGACCGGAACCTTCTGCTTCATTGCGACACTCGCGGCGACGCCGAGAGCAAATGCGGTCTTGCCCATTCCTGGACGTGCTCCGACGATGACTAAATTTGAAGCATGCAATCCTGAAAGAAGATTGTCCAGATCATTGAAACCTGTTGGGATCCCGGTAACTGCCTCAGATCGCGCGTAAAGTGCTTCCAGGTCATCAAGGGCGTTGCCAAGCACTTCCTTGATGTGCGCCATGGTCTCGCTCTGCCGTCTCTGCGCAACATCAAAGATAAGCGTCTCAGCCCAGTCGATAACCTCCACCACATCGTCTGGAACCTCGTATGCTTTCTCGGCGATATCGTTAGCCGCACGGATGAGCCGCCTAAGAAGCGAGTACTCCACGACGATCTCGGCATAGCTGAAAGCGTTTCCTATCGCAGGTGTGTCCGCCTGAAGCTTTAGAAGCTGCGGGACTCCTCCTACATCTTCAAGGACGTTCTTCCTCTTCAACTCCTCCGCAATCGTCACCGTATCTGCAGGGTCGCCTCTGGCAAAAGCCGCAGTCAATGCCTCAAAGATATGCTGATGCGAAGGCTTGTAAAAATCCGCAGACTGGCAGATCTCTATCGCGTCCGCAATTGCGTCTTTAGACAAAAGCATTGCGCCAAGAAGCGACTCCTCCGCCTCGAGGTTATGCGGCGTCGCCCGCTGGAGAACCTCCTTTGATTTTCTTGTACTCCTGCTTGGAACCTGAGTCATCTGCCAATCCAAATAAAAAGGGACGCCTTATCATATGCGATAGGCGCCCCCGAGGAAATAGATTGCGCCAGTCCGATTACAAACTGGCGCAATTATCTTCTACTCGACCCCGACAACCTCTATTTGCACCGTGGCTGTCACTTCTGGATGAAGACGAATCTTAATCGGATGTGTTCCGGTCGTCTTGATGTGCTCATCCATCTCCACTCGCCGGCGCTCAACTGTCGGGCCTCCAGCGGCGGTAATCGCTTCAACAATATCGTTTTGGGCAACAGAACCGAACAGCCTGCCATCCTGTGCACGCGCCTCGATCCTGATTACAAGAGCTTCCAGTGCGGCAGCCTGTTCCGATGCCGAACCTCTGAGCCTTGTCTCGCGTGCGTCGCGCGCATTTCGCATGGCCTCGGCTTGGTGGACAATACCATCGGTCGCCAAAATTGCCTGCCCCTTTGGAAGAAGAAAATTACGAGCGAATCCATCTGAAACGTCGACGATATCGCCGCGCTTGCCAAGACCCACCCTGTCAGAACGAAGAACCACTCTCATTATTCTGACTCCTCCGTGTCGTCATCATCAATGTCGTCAACCGGCTCGAATGCGGCGACTACATCGAGTTCGTCAAGATCTCCGCCCGGTGCGGCGTAATCCGAAACCGCTTCGGTCGGTGCCAAATTGCGTGGAGCTCCCCGCCCACCGCTAGTGCGCTCAGCGACGGTGCGCTGAGTGTATGGCAACAGGGCAAGTTCTCTGGCGGTCTTAATCGCCACAGCCACGGACCGCTGATGCTGTGAGCAGTTTCCCGACACGCGACGGGCACGGATCTTGCCTCTGTCAGACATGTACTTTCGCAAGATATCAACGTCCTTATAGCCGATAGTGTCAATCTGCTTGGCGCAGAATATACATACCTTCTTCTTGCCACCCTTGCGTATTACCTCTTTGGCAGTCTTCTTGCTGCCTGAACGATCTCGATCTCTATCGTTGTTTCTAGCCATGATTTAGAAAGGTTCCTCTTCGTATGAGTAAGCGCTCGGAGCTGGTTCGCCAACTGGTGCCGCGATGGGAACCTCACCGGTGTCTATGCCAAATCCCTTGCGCTCATTTCGGACTATTTGTGCTGTCGCCCATCTGAGTGACGGGCCAATCTCATCTGCAATTATCTCTACCTTCGACCGCTTTTCACCATCTTGAGTCTCCCAGTTGCGCTGCTCAAGACGACCCGTGACAATTACTCTCGCACCTTTGGTCAGACTCTCGCTTGCATTTTCGGCCATCTCCCGCCAGCACACAACATCGAAGAACGACGTCGCTTCCTCCCACTGCTGACTCTGACGATTCTGCCAACGCCTGTTCACGGCAATGCCAAAAGTGGCCGTCGCTTGACCTGATGAAGTAAAGCGCAACTCCGGGTCTCTGGTTACGTTCCCGACGATAGTGATGGTGTTTCCGTTTGACATTCCTGACTCCTTTAGAGTTCTTGGAAAAGCAGCTTAAGACCTTTAGGCGACCGACTCCGAAACAGACTTGGCAGCAACTTTCTGCTTGCTCGAAAGTTCGGGGGTGCGAATGATCTTGTGGCGAAGGACCTCATCTGAAATCGAAAGGACTCGGTCCAATTCAGCTACTACCTCCGGTTCGGCATCAAGCTCGACAACCGCATAGTAGCCTTCCCATCTATTTTTGAGTTCATAGGCAAAGCGCTTACGACCCCACTTCTCAACTCTGCCGACTAGCCCGCCCTGAGCTTTAACAAGATCAGTAGCCTTGTCCACGGTTGCTCTGATTGCATCCTCATCAAGCGCAGAGTCAATAATTAATACGACTTCATATGGCCGTTTCATACGGCTGTGTCCTCCCTATGGACCCTTCCGGGGCTCTGGTACCTCCAGAGCAGGTTGGATTAACTATCTGATATGCCAGTCATTACACGCATATATTTATCCGATGACACGCTAGTCGCTCAGCTGGCCAGTTGGCTTCATCTTCACAAATCGCGACACCTGGCAGTCAAAGGTTCCAGCTATTTCGGCTCGTAAGTGAAGTCGGCGAATTCACTTTCGCTTCCCTGATACGCTTCCTTAGCCGATGGGAAACTCTTAATCTTGACATCGTGCACGTAGCCTTCAAGCGCTTTAACGCCAAGTTCACCAAGCGCACCATAGCGTCTGACGAACTTTGGCCTGTGCCCGAAGGTGAGGCCAAGCAGATCATGGAAAACAAGCACCTGTCCATCGCAGTTTGGACCGGCGCCAATCCCAATTGTAGGAATCTTCAAAAGTTCGGTGGCTCTAGCGGCCACCACATCGGGAACTGCCTCAAGCACCACTGAAAACACCCCCGCGTCCTCAATCGCGAGCACGTCATCCAACATTTTCTTTGCAGCGTCACTGGTCTTGGCCTGAACTGAGAAACCACCAAAAGTGTGGACCGACTGTGGGGTAAGGCCCACGTGGCCCATAACCGGTATCTCCGCATCGACCAGTGCCCTTATAACATCCACCCTATTTGCGCCACCTTCGAGTTTCACTGCTTCCGCGCCTGCCCTGATGAGCGTGGCGGCGTTTTTCACGGCGTCTCTGACACCAGTGTGATACGACATCCAGGGCATATCGGATACGATCAGGGCACCAGGTGCAGTGCGGGCCACCGCCTTGGTGTGATAGGCCATGTCATCGACTGTTACAGACAGTGTGTCATCATATCCGAGGACGACCATGGCGAGTGAATCCCCAACCAGAATGATGTCCACTCCAGCCGCATCAGCCATGCGGGCGCCCGGAGCGTCATACGCAGTCACCATCGCGATTGGCGGATTTGAACCAACTGCTTTGTGAGCACGAATCTGCGGCACAGACATCCTGTTAGTCTTCATCAGAAGCCTCCTCACGTCCCGCGCACATAGGCTGCAGGCGTCAATACTGATTCTAACGAATGCCGAGAAGGAAAGACAATCATGGCCGCGATTGGCCACTCCACACCTCGCACTCTGAAACGTTTCTCAAGCCCAGGAGGAAGTGATTGAACCTGGCTGCATTGAGGTAGCCGGAAAGCTTCTTAGCCACGGATTCAATTCCGGCAATGACGCGGTTACCGGCTTCTTCTGAACACCCCTTCTCCAGACGGACTTTGGGGATATAGCTCTTTAGATTAAGGCGGAAGATAGGTCCGTGATCTGTTGGATTCTCAGATGATTTGCTGGGCGGAAGGTCCAACATCTGAGGGATTTAGTTGTGTGGTTAGTTAGAATTGACGCACCAAGTAGTTCCAGTTGCACTCCGGACATACCTCGACCACGTAGCACGTGAATTCGGATACCGTTGACCGAAGCCTGGCCAGTTCGTCAGAGCCCGCGATACAGCGACCGTGGGGAGGCAGTTTTGGCCCAAAAGCGTAGGAAACATGGACTATGCCGCCTTCACCGCAAACTTCACAAATCTCACCCGCAAGTGCGCCTATGGCTCTTGCGGCCCTGATGAGCTCGGGGTGAGCATCACAGAGTTCGTTCCTTGCTATCCGGCCAGCTTTGTACTCACGGAGCAGGGCTTTCTTGGCAAGAAGGTAGTCAATGCTGGCGATTTCACCAGCCCCGCTAGATCTTGAAAATACTCCGCTCACAAATTACACGGTACAAGGAATTAAAGAACTTTGGCATTCTTAAATGCCCTTCATAATAAAAATCTCGGCAACGCCAGAAAATTCAGAGACAAATAATTTCGCCGATATATCAGCCCGATATAACAGTTTGTGATATCATATTCAATTGACCGCAATTGCGGACAAGCTGGCTTTCGAAGACTTAGAGAATTATCAAATGGCAACTGGCACCAATTCTTTGGAACTCGTAGTACTTGGACTGCTCAAGGAGCAGGACATGCATGGATACGAGCTTAAAAAGCGTATGACCGAATCCCTTGGTCTGATCATGCATGCTTCTTGGGGTTCGCTCTATCCGGCTCTGGCTCGCCTAGAGGCTAAAGGCGCCGTGAAAGCTGTCGAGGCAAGACCCGCGATTCCCAATATCCCAATGACGGGCTCACTTGGTGGTGAAAGGGCGGTGTTCCGGTTGAGCGGGGAAGGGCCCCGGGGATCGAGAAACAAGAAGGTCTACGGAATAACAGATATTGGTTCCGCACTTTTTACGGCGATGCTCAATAACGACAGTGAGATCGACGAGAAGGGTTTCGCCATCCGGCTGGCCTTCGCCAATCACATGGATTCCGAGAAGCGGCTCAAGATGCTGAGGG
The DNA here is from genome assembly GCA_021777475.1 of Actinomycetes bacterium. Classification (GTDB taxonomy): domain Bacteria; phylum Actinomycetota; class Acidimicrobiia; order Acidimicrobiales; family Acidimicrobiaceae; genus SCQM01. The sequence continues at coordinate 8,244 of JAJYDM010000080.1, forward strand.
ACCGCCGGGATCTGATCTTGGAAAGAGTCAAGTCATCCCGACGGAATTTAGAGAAAAAACGCTTCACGTTGGAACCCTACGTTGAACTGGTTCTCGAACACTTTCGACTGAATAACTCCTCCGATCTGGCATGGATCGAAGAACTGATCGCAAAGGAAGAGTCATCCATGCAGACTCCGGAAACAGACCTCATGGTTTCCCAAGAAGTTCAAGACAATCTTTAGCACTAAGGAAGGTGATAAACAAGTGGGCAAGATAAGGGTAGCAATCGCAGGTGTAGGTAACTGTGCCAGCTCATTGATCCAGGGAATTGAGTATTACAAGAATGCGGACCCTCAAGAGTCTGTGCCAGGTTTGATGCATGTCGTCTTGGGCAGCTACCACGTTCGGGATATCGAAGTGGCTTTGGCCTTTGATGTCGACGCAACGAAGGTTGGAACCGATCTTAGCAAAGCAATATTCTCGGGCCAGAACAACACCATCAAGTTTGCCAATGTCGACCACACTGGAGTCACGGTGCTGAGAGGACCAACCCTTGACGGACTCGGAAAGTACTACCGGATGACCATCGAGGAGTCGCCCGAAACTCCCGTTGATGTGGCGCAGACAATGAAGGATGCGAATATTGACGTTCTGGTCAGCTACCTCCCCGTTGGATCTGAGGCAGCACAAAAGTTCTACGCTCAAGCCGCCATAGACGCCAAGGTGGCATTCGTCAACGCGATTCCGGTCTTCATCGCGTCTGATCCAGAGTGGGCCAAGAAGTTCGCCGACGCCAATGTCCCAATTGTTGGCGATGATATAAAGAGCCAGGTTGGCGCGACAATTCTTCACCGTGTCCTCGCCAGACTGTTCGAAGACCGCGGTTTGGTACTTGATCGCACCTACCAGTTGAACGTTGGCGGAAACATGGACTTCAAAAACATGCTGGAGCGGGAAAGGCTAGAATCCAAGAAGATCTCGAAGACTCAGGCGGTCACCTCTCAGATCGACAACGGTATTGAATCAAATAACGTCCACATAGGTCCCTCCGACCATGTGGCCTGGCTCGAAGACCGTAAATGGGCATATATTCGCCTTGAAGGACGCAACTTTGGCGATGTACCGCTGAACATCGAATTAAAGCTTGAAGTGTGGGACTCACCCAATTCTGCAGGGGTTATTATCGATGCACTGAGGTGTGCGAAGATCGCGCTTGATCGTGGAATCGGTGGACCGCTGCTGGGTCCATCGGCCTACTTCATGAAGTCTCCGCCAGTCCAGTACCGCGACCAGGTCGCGCAGGAAATGGTAAGTGCCTTTGCATCAAATGGCTAAGGAGTCGAGTGGAGTCTGTCGATTTTCTAACTCAAGAGGTTGTTCGTCAATTAGGAGAAGTCCGGGGAAAGAAAGTCCTTGAGCTAGGAATCGCCAAAACATGCCTTTCCACCAGACTGGTGGCTCAGGGTGCATCGCCAACGCTGGTAGAGGAGTCACCAGAAAAGGTCGCCAAACTTAGGAGCAGTGAACAATTCAACGAAATCAAGTTCGAGGTCCGGCAAAGCAAACTTGCGGACCTCGCATTTTGTCCGGCCGAGTCGTTCGACATCGCATTCAGTATCATTGCCTTCGCCGGAGCCGGGGATTCCGCCAGGCTATTCCGGCAGATCCATAGGGTACTTAGAAACCAGGG
>JAJYDM010000009.1 GCA_021777475.1 Actinomycetes bacterium
CTGTCAGGATGGAACTGAGAAGTCTCTTTGTTGAAGGCGAGCGGGACCTCGAATATGCCGATGAGTCCCCCACGGTTTGGTTGGTGGTTGGGGTGAACGGCGTTGGCAAGACCACCTCTATTGGGAAACTCTCCGCAATGGTGGCCGCTGACGGTAAAAAGGTGGTACTTGCGGCTGGAGATACATTCCGAGCTGCGGCAGCAGATCAGCTTCAAATGTGGGCAGAGAGAACCGGGGCTGACATAGTCCGTTCAGTCCCTGGGGCGGATCCGTCCTCAGTGGTGTATGACTCGATTCAAAAGGCCGCGGCTCGCGGATTCGACATGGTGATCGCAGATACTGCTGGGAGACTTCACACAAAGTCGAATCTCATGGATGAATTGAGAAAGCTTAGGCGTACGGCGGAAAAGGAGCCTGCTCATTTGATGGAGGTGCTCTTGGTGCTGGACGCCACCACCGGGCAGAATGGTTTGGTGCAGGCCAGAGAGTTTGCAAAGGCGGCACAGATAACAGGGGTGATTCTCACGAAGCTCGATGGTTCTGCAAAAGGGGGTATTGCTCTGGCCGCTGAGGCCGAATTGGGAGTGCCGATCAAGCTTGTGGGTATTGGCGAGAAGGTGAATGATCTAATTGTCTTTTCTCCGGACGAATTCCTGGATGCACTACTGGAGGTTGAACCTCAATATGGATTGTCAAATGAAGACCTGGGTGCAAGCTAATGTTCGATAACCTCACTGACCGCTTTGAAGAAATATTCTCTCGCATACGTGGCAAGGGACGGCTTAGCGAAGCTGAAGTTGACGCGGTCCTGCGTGAAATCAGGGCGGCTCTGATCGAAGCCGATGTCAACGTTGGCGTCGTTCGGTTATTTGTTGAGCGCGTGAGGGCCAATACTGTAGGCGAGGAACTCCAGCGGAGTCTTTCGCCGGCTCAGCACGTCATAAAGATGGTCAATGCCGAGCTCACAAACGCGCTCGGTGGCGACAGTCTGAAGATAATGTACGCCAGTAGGCCGCCGACCGTGGTGCTGATGGCGGGACTTCAAGGCGTTGGCAAGACCACCGCTGCCGCGAAGCTTGCACTTTGGTTTCGTCACCAAGGTAGGAGTCCATTGTTGGCTGGTGCCGACCTCCAACGGCCAGCAGCCGTGGAACAGCTCAAGGTTCTCGGGGGACAGGCAAATGTACCTGTGTTCTCAGTAGAGGGCGATCCGGTGAAAACGGCGGCGGCCGGTGTCGAGGAGGCCCGACGGATTGGGCGCGACGTAGTGATCGTCGACACTGCCGGACGATTATCAATCGATGAGAAGCTGATGGATGAGGTCCGGAGGATTTCAGGTTCGATCTCGCCAAACTACACATTTCTAGTGATCGATGCGATGGTAGGTCAGGACGCAGTCAACTCCGCCAAAGTCTTCAATGAAGCTCTATCCTTGGATGGGATTATTCTCACAAAGCTTGATGGTGATGCGCGTGGAGGGGCCGCTCTGTCTGTACGTCAGGTGGTTGGCAAGCCGATCGGCTTCGTGTCGACCGGCGAGAAGCTTGCAGATTTCGATCTCTTCTATCCGGATCGTATGGCTAACCGAATTCTAGGGATGGGTGATGTTCTGACTCTAATTGAACAGGCGGAAAGGACCCTAGACAAGGAGATAACCGAAAGAGGAGCCAAGAAGCTCAAGGGTGGCAAGTTCGATCTCGAGGATTTTTTGGAGCAGATGCAGCAGGTCAAAAAGATGGGTCCCTTAAAAGGCGTTCTCTCTATGCTCCCTGGAGTGCCGAAGGAGATTCGAGATGCCGACATAAATGAAGGGGAACTGGTCAAGGTTGAGGCTATCATCTCGTCGATGACAAGAGCAGAGAGAAACAACCCTGACATGATTGACAGTTCCAGGCGTCTTAGGATTGCCAAGGGTGCTGGGACCACGACCGCCGCAGTCGGGACGCTGTTGAAGCAGTTCAAGGATATGCAGAAGATGATGCGGTCGATGGGCATGGGTGGTCCGTCTGCAACAAAAAAATCCCCAAATCGGCCGATCAGTAAGAAGAAGAAGCGTCGTTAGCCTAAACTGGCGGTTAGACGGTCCCTAGTTGACAGGCGGGCGGTGCAGTAATCTGGGGGGAAAGACCTTAGACTATAGCGGCTGATGACTGATGCCGATTTTAGAGGTTCACTGTAATGGTTTCAGTCCGATTGGTTTTGGGAAAAATAAGGAGTAGTTGGTGGCGGTTAAGCTACGTTTAGTTCGAATGGGAAAGAAGAAGCAGCCTACGTATCGAATCATTGCTGCAGATTCCCGTTCGCCAAGGGATGGTCGGTTTATCGAGATTTTGGGACATTATGATCCCAAGCTGGAACAGTCAAAAATTGTGATAAACAATGAGGCTGCAATAAAGTGGTTGCGCCAGGGTGCCCAGCCCACCGAGACTGTTGGCAAGCTACTGAAAATATCTGGTGCCTGGGATGAGTTCCAGGCAAAGGCTGAGTAATCACGTGAGCACAACAGAGCCGTTAGATCATAAAGAATCCGATGAGACCGAGGAAGAACTTGCTGTCTCAGTTCTGAGGTATCTGGCTTCACAGGTGGTGGACGACCCCAATGCCATCAACATCAAGCGCGAGATCTCAGATGATGGGAAATTGCATCTTACATTGCAGGTGGCCGATGATGATATGGGCAAGGTCATTGGCCGCAAAGGAAGAGTTGCCTATTCTATCAGGACGATCGTGCGGGCGGCAGGTGCCCGTGAAGGTCTGGATGCCTCAGTGGAAATCGTAGAGCGATAAGGACTTTAGTTTCATCGTGGCCGAAAAAACTCTGGAAGTCGGCTATGTAGTTAAGGCGCATGGCCTAAAGGGCGAAGTGATCGTTGCCTTGACCACCAACAGGTCTGAAAGGGTTGAACCAGGTTCCACGCTACGCTGCTCCGGCAAGGATTTAAAGATTATCTCATCGTCGGCACACCAGGGTAGATGGATTGTCCGTTTTGAAGGTGTCGACGATCGCAATCAGGCGGAGGCACTGAGGGGCATGGTGATGTCAGCATCGCCTATTCTTGATGAGAATGAAATCTGGGTCGATGAGATCGTGGGTCTGCCGGTGTTCGATCAGGCAGGAAACAAGCTGGGCGTAGTTGACGCCCTTCAAGCAAACCCAGCGTCAGATCTACTGGTGCTCGATTCAGGGGTACTCATTCCGCTTGTGTTTGTTGTTGAGGGTGAGCTTGCCTATCGCCGATGCGGCGCGATTCACGTCAGTATCCCTGACGGGCTTCTTGAGAGCGAGTTATAGATGCGGATTGGCGTCGTATCGCTCTTTCCTGAGGTGATCGAATCCTACCTTTCAGTCTCCTTGCTTTCAAAGGCTCGCGAGCGGGGGGTTTTCAGCGTCGAGGTCTATGACCCAAGGTCATATGCCACTGATCCGCACAAGACAGTTGACGACGCGCCATTTGGCGGAGGACCAGGCATGGTTGTGAAGTGTCAGCCGGTCTTTGATCTGATCGACGACCGTAAGCCTCCTAAACCGATGATCGTGCTGTCTCCCGGGGGCCGGGTGTTCAACCAGGCGGTTGCCATGGAGCTCAGCATAGGTGAAGGTTTTACACTCCTTTGCGGGCGTTACGAGGGGTTCGACCAGAGAATTGTTGATCATTTTGCTGACCTTGAGCTGTCTGTCGGAGATTATGTGCTTGCTGGAGGGGAGCTTGCAGCGCTTACGGTTATTGAAACCACAGTTCGCCTTCTCAAGGGAGTGCTCGGCAACGAGGAATCTCCAGTGGAGGAGAGCTTCACGGGCGGACTTCTGGAGTATCCCCACTACACTAGACCGGCTAGCTTTAAGGGCTTGGAGGTTCCAGAAGTGTTGCTTTCCGGTAACCATGCGCTGATTGCCGAGTGGCGCAAAGCGGCCGCTCTTTTTAGAACTCTGACCCACAGGCCTGATTTGATCAACGTTCGTGGCGGTCTGAGCAAAGAGGATGAGCGGATTCTTGCAAAGCACGGTTATTCTTATAAAGTCTCTGAATAATTTTTAGGAGTTCCAGATACGATGAAGCCAACCGACCTAGTTGACAGGGACAGTCTCCGCGAAGACGTACCCACTTTTGGACCCGGTGACACTCTCAAGGTGCACGTTAGGGTGGTAGAAGGCACCAGAGAAAGAGTGCAGATCTTTCAGGGTGTAGTTATCCGGAAATCCGGGCCTGGACTTCAGGAAACCTTTACGGTTCGTAAGGTTTCCTTCGGAGTTGGGGTTGAGAGGATCTTTCCTGTTCACTCTCCGATTATTGCGAAACTCGAAGTTGTCTCTAGGGGTGACGTTCGAAGGGCAAAACTTTACTATTTGAGAGATCGGGTCGGAAAGGCCGCGAAGATCAAAGAAAAGCGCTAAGAATTATTTAGTGGTTGTTTACGTTTTTTCAGATGGAGTGGCTTCGGTGATCTCTGGCCACTCCATTGTTCATTTAAAGGTTGGAGAGTACCTATGAGCTCAGAAGATCTTGAAAATTATGAAACCGAAATTGAACTCGCGCTTTATCAAGAGTATCGTGCGGTTCTTCCCATGTTTCAGTATGCCGTTGAAACGGAACGAAGGTTCTACCTAACCAACGAGGTCAAGATAACTCCGCTTGGTGAAGGTGACAGGTCTTATTTTCAGGTCGAGTTGAAAGACGCTTGGGTGTGGGACATGTACAGGCCGGTTCGCTTTGTTGACAATGTCAAGGTCGTGACGTTTAGAGATGTCAATATAGAGAAGCTTCCTGAGCATCAAGAGATCTAATCTTGACCCAGACTAAGTCTGGTGGTATGTGCTTGATCTGAGATCAGGCTAATGGTGAGGATTCGTCTGTGAACTTCGGCGATTCATCACGCCGTCTTTTCTGAGCCAATATGTTCCTGGATCTGAGTGTCGGCCAGACTCAGCGCAGCTTCTTTTTGCCGTTCTTTTTATCGGGCAGGACTCTGTTTTGGCGTCTGACCCAACAGTAGGTATGCCAATGACGGCGAAGATCAAGAGCGTAGTGTGGTACCACCACAACATGCGAAGTACCCTTTTCAATTACGTCATTGCACTCTGGACATATGTAAGGCTTTGTGGCTTGATATCCTTGTATTGCTCGCAGTGAGGCCTCATAACCTGTCAGAGGGTCGATGATGGAGTCGTCAGGTGTGAAGCTGTTTCGGTCATCTGACTTGGGTAGCAGATCGTGAGTGCTGTTTGCCTTTGCGTGTTTGCGTTTGTGACGTTTTTTCACTGGAATTACCCCACTCGTGCAGCCCATCTGAACTTGGCTTCAAATTTTTCAATTTTTGGAATAGGTGTTTGGATGCAGGCTTTTGAACAATGCTAGCCTGTGCTTATTTATAAGGGTAATGACTGGGGCCAGGTGACTTCAGGCGTCCTTGGGCAGAATTGCGGTCACTGAAGTATCGAGTCTTGGCGTTTTCGGTGTGGCTGGGTTCTTGTCTTGGTAAGGATGGAAGCAGTATACGATAGTGCAGGACAACCTGAAATGTACGGGGTGTCGAGCGTCTTCGTTTGTGGTCTAAATGCTGTTTCACCAGGCAGTGTTCCGGTAAGTGGACCAGTTCTTCTGCCAAAGTGTAGAGCATTGTTTTGGCGCAGTGTGCGGATCGCTGAGAGTGAATGGAGTCGATGTGGGTTTCGAAGTAGTCATTGAGATCCCAAAGGGATCAAAGAACAAGTATGAAGTCGATCACGATAGTGGGCAGGTTTGGTTGGATCGCACTCTATTTACTCCTATGGGATACCCTACGGATTATGGATACATTGAAGGGACTTTGGGTGAAGACGGGGATCCCTTGGATGCTCTTGTTCTGCTCGATGTGCCGACATTTCCCGGCTGTCACCTTAAGGCCAGGGCTGTCGGTGCCTTCATCATGAGCGATGAGGCCGGGCGAGATGTCAAGTTGCTCTGCGTATTGGAAAAAGATCCAAGGTGGTCACATATTCAGAATGTGGACGACGTTCGTGAAAGCATCAAGGATGAAATCACCCACTTTTTCTCTCATTACAAGGATCTTGAGCCTGGTAAGAGCGTAACTATCGAGGGCTGGAGAGACAAGGCAAGCGCAGAAAAAGAGTTGGCAGACTCACAGGTTCGTCTTGGTTCCGGCGGTCATTGAAAGGTTGGGGTGAAGCAGGTTTCCACTAAAAAGAAAAAATGAAGAATTTATCCTATCTAAATAGGTGTAAATCTTGCCAGTGGCTAAAATGGGTTTAATTGGCGAGAAAGTAGAAATTGAAGTGGAAACTATTCTAACCGAAGATGAGAAGCTTGAACGTGAGAGGGAGCTCGAGGCCCTAATCGAAATGATCCGTCCCGCCGTCCAGTCCGACGGAGGCGACCTCATGCTTCTCTCCGCAGATGTGGAAACGGGTGTGGTCAAGATAATGCTGGTCGGTTCGTGCTCATCGTGTGCGATATCGGAGACAACCTTGAAGGCTGGAATCGAGAGGATTCTTACGGGCAGACTTCCTTGGGTGACGAGCGTGGTTGGAGATGTTGACGATTCGATGGAGTTTGAGGACTCGTATGCGATGGGGCGGGGTGGATACGTACCCAAGATCTGAGGTTTCGATAAGATGCCAGACGATTGTTGAACGGCCATGATTACCGAAATGCCTAGTGAGAGGCTAAAGTCTTAACTGCGAATTGTCGTCTAGGTGTCTGGGGATCCTAAATCCATATGCGGGTTTTATCGAAACTTGTGCTCACGGTGATATTTGGCGGCCTGCTGCTTGGCTTAGGTTCTCTGCTTTTTTTCCCGGCTCTTTCAAATCTTACACTTTTCATTGAACCTGGCACGCTTTCGACGCCGCTGCAGCTGCGAACACTAGCCTATCCGTCGAAAATATATGACGCACAGGGGAACCTGCTCTACGTGATGCAAGGAAACGGCTACCGAATTCCGATAACCCTTGCCCAAGTGCCAACCAATGTGATCAATGCGGTTCTTGACGTGGAGGATCACACTTTTTACCAGCATGGACCGATAGATCTGAAGTCCATCGCACGGGCCTTGTCGGCCGACGTTTCTGGGGGCACGATTCTTGAGGGTGGGTCCACCATAACCCAGCAGTTGGTGAAAAATACCATTCTTACGCCTCAGCGCACCCTATCCAGAAAAATTCAGGAGGCCATCGATTCCTACCGAATCGAAGGGCAGTTCACTAAGAGCCAGATTTTACAAAAATACCTAAACACGGTATATTTTGGCGATGGGGCTTATGGAATAGGCGCTGCCGCAAAGACATACTTTAATCTGAGTGTGGACAAGCTGAGTACCGCTCAGGCAGCTCTACTGGCAATCCTGATTGAAGACCCATCGGGAAATGACCCGTTCCTGCATCCAGCCAATGCACTTGCCAGGAGAAACGTTGCACTTGACCAGATGGTCCAGTACAATGACCTCACCCAGGCTCAGGCAAATCAGGATAAGCTTGAGGCCTTGCCACAGGTTTCTTACAGACCTCAGGTGAGCGCGCCCTCTACCTTTGTTCAAGAGGTTATAAATCGGATTTTGACCTCGCCTAAGTACTTGATACTGGGGAGCTCTCAGAATCAGAGGCTGCAGGCATTGAACAGCGATGGACTGCAAATATATACCACTCTGAACTCAAAGTATGAGGCCGAGGCCCAAGCGGCCGTGAAGAAGATCGTGCCAAACACCAATGGCAAGTACACTGCGGCGCTTGTAAGTATGGACCCCAGCACCGGTGCGGTGGAGGCTCTGGTGTCAGGTAACCCATCGCATGGATATGGCGGATACGATGTCGTTACGGGTAGAGGAGGAACGGGCAGGCAGCCTGGATCGTCCTTCAAGCCGATCGTCTTGGCGGCACTCTTGCAGCAGGGGTATAGTCCAAGCGACATCATAGACGGAACCGGCCCGTGTCAATTTGTGATTCCAAACGTGAAGCCTTCGCCGTATATCGTTCACAACGCTGAACCCGGATACGGCTTGATGACCATCACAAAGGCAACCGCGGACTCCGTCAACTGTGCGTACGTTCGGCTCGGTGTTAACCTCGGCGACAACAACATCGTTAATATGGCCCACATTATGGGTGTAACCAGCCCGCTAACTGCGGTTCCTTCAATAGCGATCGGGTCCGAAGACGTAACTCCGCTCGAAATGGCCGAAGTCTATTCGACTCTGGCTGACAACGGAATTAGACACACTCCGTACTTCACGACAAAGATTCTTGATCCAAACGGCAAGACCCTTATCCAGACCTCTTCTCCGGGGGTTCGGGTTTTGTCCGCCCAGAATGTGGAAGTCGAAGATCAGGTTATGCAGGCAGTGGTGCAATATGGAACTGGAACCGCAGCCGCGATTCCTGGTCGAGAGATTGCGGGAAAGACGGGGACGACCGACAACTTCACTGATGGTTGGTTCAATGGCTTTACTCCCCAGCTCGAAACGGCCGTTTGGATGGGAGATCCGGCTGGATCAGTGCCAATGACTGATGTCGGAGGAATTCCAGTTTACGGTGGAACCTATCCGGCGGAGATTTGGCATGCTTACATGAGCCAGGCTCTTGCCGGTCTTCCGATTGTCAACTTTCCGCCGCCCAATCCAGCGCTTATCCCTCCTGGGAAGTTCATTGTTCCAATCGACTCTCCCGGCGCGATAACGACTCCGCCAACCACCTCCACGACGACGACGACTTTACCTGCGGAATCGTCTCCAGGCACCACAGGAACAACCTCGGCCTCCGGTTCTGTCACTACAACTACTATTTCAACTACCGGTACAACTACTCCATCGGTGACAGGCACTGGTCCAGGGAGTGGATAGTTATGCCGTATCATTTTGACCAAAGGTAGGGTTAGCAGTGGAGAAGTCTGAATTGGAGCAGCTTTTTGCTGTGCAGGAGGTGGACGCGAGATTGCGCGAGTTGCGTCACAGGCTCGCCAATTTGGCGGAAACGTCTGGAGCAAAGTCCCTTGCTGAAGACCTGAGATTGCTTCAGCTGAGTCGTAACCGCATGAAAGCTTCGATGGAAAGCCTCGGGAAGCGGAGAGACGAACTTGAAGATCGTTCACGGATTCTGATGGGCAAGGTGAAAAATATCAAAGCAAAGGAGATGAGCGGGGCGATATCTCATAGGGATATTGCAACGACTGAAGCTGAGATTTCACATCTTGAGACCCAGCGTTCCGAGCTAGAGGATGCCGAATTTGAGGTCTTGTCAGAGATCGAACACCTTGAACCTCAACTGCTGGACTTAGAAAGTCGAATCGCCGAACGTGATATCGAGCTATCCAAATTGAATGGGCAGAATTTGGACATCACGAACGGGGTCAATGGTGAGATCACAGAAATGGATGGCAAGCGCATAGCTCTTGTCGGAGGCATCGACGCAGCGCTTTTAAAGATCTACGACGATATTTATGCAAGGGTTGATTCGCTTGCTGTTGCAAAGGTTGAGAATGGAAACTGTCAAGGTTGCCGATTGAAGTTGTCCTCGGTAGAAATCGAGAACGTCAGGCGCACACTTTCAGGTGACTTTTCGAGACCGCCCACTTGCGAGCAGTGCGGTAGAATTCTATATCTGTAGTGTCGAGTTGGCCTGTAGGCGGGGTTCTGTCCAGTAGATAGCTCTACTTGGGTGGTCATCCATCTATGCGGCTTACCAGGAGTTCTATCATTTCTGACGTGGCGGGCGACCACACTCCATTTGGCCTTGCTCCGGGTGGGGTTTTCCTAGCCATAAAAGTCGCCTTTTATGCTGGTGCGCTCTTACCGCACCGTTTCACCATCACCATTTCTGGCTGTCTGCTTTCTGTGGCACTGTCCTGCAGGTCACCCTGACTGGCCGTTAGCCAGCACCCTGCCCTGTGGAGCCCCGACCTTCCTCGGGAGTCTTAATCCCGCGACCACCTGGCCAACTCGACAATTAAAGTCTAGATGTCTCATGGTGTTGGTGAGCTAATCAACTTTGTACCAACCTCAGGTTATGGTAGTCGATAAAGAAAAGCGGGTTTTAGGAGTAATAGGTGAAGATTGCCGCACTTGGAGATGCACATGTTGGGCGTTCAAGTTATCCGGTTGCCTATGATGGGGTGAACGTCCGAGAAAAAGATTTTGAGAGGTCGTTCCTAGAGGCCGTTGACCTGCTGCTGGACCAGAGTCCAGATCTGATTCTCTTTTTAGGAGACATTTTCGATTTTCCCCGACCCTCATTTCGATCATTCAGAACGGTGCAAAAGGGGCTCTTCGTTATCAAGCGATCCGGTATTCCGCTTGTGGCGATTAGTGGAAATCATGACACGCCCCGGCTCCATGGAACCGAAAGTCCATACGGTGCTTTGCACGATGTCTTTCCAGAATTCGGGCTGATATACCGACAGCAGTACGAGTGTTTCGACGTTGGGGAGGTGCGTATCCACGGCATTCCTCAGATGCTTGCTGAGGTCGAGACGGCTGAAGCTCTGGAGATGGCTTCATCAAATAAGAGTTTCAGCAAAGTAAATCTGGTCATAACTCATCCGAGGGTGAAGCAATTGACACCGTCCTACGCCGATATCAATGAGATCGAGTTGGATGCGGAGGATATAAAGGGAGACTTTGCGCTTCTGGGTCACTATCACTTTCACGCCAAGGTCAAAGAGAACATGTGGTATGTAGGATCGACGGACACGTTTTCTTTCGGCGACAGTCCGGAGTTGTCAAAGGGTATTGCCGTCTTGGACACGGATTCGGGGGAGTGTTCCCATGTGGCTCTCAAGAATCAGCGGTCTTTGCTCGACCTGGGTTTGACGCCAGCGTTCGGGCTTGGAGCTAGAGAGCTGGAACAGATAGTAGAGGAGCAGTTGGCTTGTACTCCTGAAGGGTCGGTTGCCAGGTTGCGTCTGGATGGAGTTGATCCGGCTGCATACCGGCTAGTCGATCCCGCTGTGATTCGTGAGCTGAGCAGTCATCTGCTTTACTTCAGGCTGGAGCCACTCTATCTTTCCGCAGCCCTAGAGGTCGAGCTTCCGGAGCTTGACTCGATGCCTTCGAAATGGATGCGTTTCGTGGAGCAGCAGGACGTTGCCGACGGTGACAAACATGAAATATCGCAGATGGGCATTGAGTATATAAACAAGGCGATCGAGGCTTCATGAGGATCTTTCGAATTTTGCTTCAGAGCTACCGTGTTTTCGAAGATCCATTGGAACTGGAGTTTCCGTCTGGGTTGGTGGGAGTATACGGTTCAAACGGCGCGGGAAAATCATACTTGATTGAGTCCATACCATGGACGCTCTATGGAAGGAGTAGGACTTCTGTCCAAGATGTCCGCACTTCAGGTAGCGACAAGGAGTGTGTCACGGAAATTGAATTTGAACATGATGACCATCTTTACAGGGTGAGGCGCAGCGTTTCTGTCAGGGGACTTGTTAGAGCGCGAGGCTGGATCGATAACGATCTCGTTTGTGATGGTGTGAAGGAAACAAACCGTTTTGTTCATGCGACGTTGGGGATGGACATAGATGGGTTCCGGTCGTCTGTATTTGCGGAGCAGAAGCAGCTTTCGGCCTTTTCCGACGCTAATCCAGCTGATCGTCAGAGACTTGTTTTATCTTTGCTTGGTATCACTCCGCTTGACAAGGCCAGGGACATGGCCCGATCGGATGCAAGGCTGCAAATGGATCAGCTCAAGCTTGCCAGGGCCTCTCTACCTGATATCGGCCGATTCATTGCTGAAAGAGAGGAATTTCTTGAGGAGACCCACAAAGCTAAGTCAGATTTTCAAAAGAGCTTGGAACGACTGAATGAACTGTCTCGGCGGGCTGAAGCTGAGGAAAATGAGCTGAAGCGTCTTGACGCCGTCAAGATTCATAGCGATCAAATCATTGCAGTTGGTAAAGAGAAGCGCCGACTATTCGATGAGCTGGCCGAACAGGTTGCCAAGCTGTCATTTGCCCAGGGGAGGCTGAACGAAATTGAGGTTGACCTCTTGGCATTGGCCGGTGCTGATCGTGAGGTGGGCGAGCTAGAAGTCAAGGCCAGTGAGATCAAGGCTTTGCTCGACATGACAATACAGATGGAAAAGTCCAGTGCCGAGCTTAGGTCCTTGCTTGACCAATTTGGATGCCAGTCTGTCGAGGAACTTCGCCACATGAGTGAGGTAATTTGGGATCGTTTGGAGGAGAGCGAGAGTAGTCGCCAGACTGTGTTGGCCGAAATTCGCACAGTGGAACTTGATCTGGCCTATTTGAAGGCTAATTGCAAGTCCGCCGAGGATGCCATGGCGATGCTCGAGAGTCTCGGATCTGATTCGCCTTGCCCAACCTGCGGCCAGCAGCTTGGGGAGGAGTTTGAGGACCATCTCAGCGAATCTCGGATTAATTTGGATGCTCAGACTTCGTTGCTTTGCTCAAAGGAGCCAGAACTGCTCGGACTCAAGTCTCGATTGGAATCTTTCGAAAGCATGCGGTGTGAGTTGATTCTGGAGAAGGAGTCCGTTGAAGGGGCCATTATCAGGGCCTCGATTCTAAGTGAGGCGATTGATGGCTTGAATCCGTCAGGAAGCGTGATGGAACTAAGGCTCGGTTTGGAAAAGGCTATGTGCGATCTGAAACAGGCAAGGGGCGCACAGGCCCGTTCTCTTGGCCTGTTGGCCGAAAAACACGAGCTTGATCGGACGTTGCAGTCGGAATCTCGAATACTGAGGGCATATAAAGATGTGGAGTGCGAGCTTCAGGAACTCAAGCTACGGCTGAATGAGTTGGATTTTGATTTTGAACGATATCGTCGACAAGCGAAAGTCGTGGCGACCTGTCAACGTGAGGCACAACATGCCAAGGAACTTCATGATAGTGAGATAGTCAGGCAAGTCCAACTTGCTGGCAAGCTTGAAAGAGTTGATGCGCTAATCGACCAAGTCAGGGAGTCGCACGCGGTAGTTGGACGTCTGGAAGTGCGTTCGGAATTGGTTGGCCGGGTGGCTGACTACTTGAACGAGTTCCGCCGATCGACCATTTCGGCGCTGGGTCCCCGGCTGGCAGCAGCTTCAGCTTCTCTTTTTGCGGAGCTGACGGAGTCGGATTACGATCGTCTCGAGGTTGATACGTCCAACTGGCAACTTCGAATTTCCGATTACGGTTCGGCACATGATTTGGGAAGATTTTCCGGGTCGGAGCGTGACTTGGCCAACCTAGCGTTTCGCATCGCAATCTCCGAACAGATCGGACACAGTTTCGGACAGCAGGTTGGGCTGCTAGTTCTTGACGAAATATTTGGACCACTTGATGACCAACGGAAGTTCGTCATGTTAGGAGCACTCGATAGCCTGAAAGCGCGATTTAATCAGGTTATTGTGGTTACTCATGGTACCGAGATAAAAGAGCAGATGCCCGGAGCCATTGAGGTTGTAAAAGTGGGGAGGAGGAGAGCGACGGCTAGAGTGGCATAGCGCTTCCTCCCTAACGGTTGCTCAATTGGCAATCGTCGGGGTATATTTCGTCAGAGGTGGCTAGAAATCTGATACCGTTACGAAAGTGTTCAATCGACTAGTGTTTGATCCTGCAGAAACGATTGCAAAGGCCAAGACAGGCGACAAGGATGCCCTGGCCAGGCTCTGGTCTCTATTAAATCCAGGACTAGTGAGGTATCTATCCTCTTTGGGCTGCAGCTCCTCGGAAGATATTGCTTCGGAGAGTTGGATCTCCCTTTCCAAGGTACTTTTGAGATTTCAAGGCAACATTTCAGCTTTACAGGGTTTGTTGTTTCAGATCGCGCGCGCAAGACTTTATGATCAATTGCGCAAAGATTACCGGCGACCCAGGCCGACCCTCATGGTTGTGGACGAGAATACCTTTCACGATCAGGTCAGCATCGAGCCAGAGATTTCTTATGATGAGTCGTCGTCGAGAACGCTTGGGTGGCTGTCCAAGATTCCAACTTCCCAGGCTGAAGTGGTGTCGCTACGAGTTATCGTCGGGATGTCTCACTTTGAGATCTCTCAGATCATTGGAAAGTCTGAGGGCGCCGTGAGGATTCTCTTCTTCAGGGGGTTGGAAAACCTTGAGAAAGTGATCTCCGGGGAGGAGAAAGGAAATTCATCAAAGAAATTTTTCACCTCTGCGTAACATTTCAGGTGTGCGATACGATTTGTACATGTTATGGTGGACGACGATCGAATAGCAAATGACAGTTCCGATGGTTTTCATCATGACGAGTTCGATCGTTTCATAGATCATCTCATCGCAGGGGATCTCCCGCGGGATAAAGAGTTTTCGCAGCTTGAAAGCGCTCTGATCGAGATGTCCAGTTTTACAGCAACCGACGCCTTGACTGGGGGGTCAGTTGTCGTCGAACGCATGGCAGAGGAGATTGAGAGTTCGGCTTCACACCCGGGCTCCAACGACAAGCGCACCTACCTTGCCCGCTTTTTGGGAGTCAAGGCGATTATTGCGGTGACTACGGCAGTGGCTTTTACCGGCGCTTCCGCAGCTGCAGCATCCGGCTCACTTCCAGAGCCGATTCAAAAGGTATTTTCTGCAGCTGTTTCGAATCTCGGAGTTTCGCTACCTTCTGCTTCGGCCGCAACTACTTCGACCACGCTGAAATCGGTTTCAATTGGTTCTCAGAGCAGCGATACGATATCTCAGGCGACCACGCCAAATACCGACATATCGTCGTCTGCGGCCGGCCCCACGACTTCAGTGCCAGCGTCTTCGAACGTCAAGTCTGATTCGATTTACTGCTTGCCGTTAATTTCGGAAAGTATTAATTCGCCGTTGATCTCAGGTTCCACAACATCTGGTTCGGTGACCACAAGCAGTTCACCAACAACGAGTTCAACCACGACCAGTTCATCTACGACAACGTCTTCTACTACAACAACTTCCACCACGACCACTACACAACCAACCACCACGACCACCGGCGCCAACAGGTGTGTCCCAACGAGTTCAACCACGACCAGTTCATCTACGACAACGTCTTCTACTACAACAACTTCCACCACGACCACGACACAACCATCCACAACGACCACGACACAACCAACCACCACGACCACGACACAACCAACTACAACGGCCGCCTCCGCATCGATTTCGGCGGATGTCGGGCGGTCTGATTGAAAAGTTATGCCGATTTATCAACATGGGATAAATGTAGGACTCAAGTCCTGAAGACCTCGCCAAGGTATCCCATATGCCAATAGACTCCGACCCAGGCTGTGGTCGGAGTCTATTGTTCCCAGGATCGGAAGTTTGCTTTTTGCCTATTTCAATTTTTTCATTTGGTCTGGCTGAATATTGATTGGAAGCTGCGGGATCCTGGTCGCCAGTCAAGCGACGTACCTGAAGTGCTTTTCGCTCAAACCCCGCAGAAAACTAAGTTGGTGGAAGCACTTTTGCTAACGACTCGGCAGCCATTTCACTTTGGTAGGCGGAGAGTTTGAGTCTTAGGGTTGGGTCGGCGGTCGAGAGTATCCTTACAGCAAGTAGGCCAGCGTTCTTGGCGTTGTCAATTGCCACGGTTGCAACCGGTATCCCGGAAGGCATTTGAACTATGGAAAGCAGGGAGTCAAGGCCATCTAACCTCTTCAAAGCCACCGGAACACCTATCACCGGTATCGTTGTTACCGATGCCAGCATTCCCGGAAGATGGGCGGCTCCTCCTGCACCGGCGATTATGACCCGTAGTCCGTTGCCGTAGGCGTCCGATCCGTAGGTCAGCATCTTCTGGGGGGTGCGGTGGGCAGACAGGACTCTTAACTCGTATTCAATCCCAAAGGACTCAAGCACCTGCGCCGCAGGGGCCATCACAGGGTAGTCCGAATCTGATCCCATGACGATTCCAACGATTGCCGCCATTGCGAACTCCTATTTCTGAGTCATCCCTCAAGTATTTCAAGGCCGGATAAATGGTCTACTGTTTGATGGGCAGCTTCGAGAGCTTCCTCTACCGACCCGGCCGTCACTGTCACATGGCCAATCTTACGGTTTTTCCTAGATGATTTTGAATAAAGGTGCAAAGAAGCACCTTTAACCGAAAGTGCTGCCGGCAATAGCGGCAGCAGGTTCTGGCTGTTCGAGTTGGAGATCAGGTTCACCATGGCAGCAGCGGGCACCCTAAGATCTGTGGATCCTAATGGCAACCCAAGAACGGCCCGCAAGTGATTTTCAAATTGGGAAGTGACATTGGCCTCAATTGTGATGTGACCGCTGTTATGAGGGCGCGGTGCTAATTCGTTTACCATTAGCTTTCCATCGATCACGAAAAATTCGACCGCGAGAATGCCAATAACCTCGAGTTCCTCGGCCAGTTTTCCAGCGACGCGCCGTGCCTCTGCTGCAATTTCCTGTGGGAAGTCCCCTGGCGAAGTGACCTCGCGGCACATTCCTTCTACTTGCAAGGTCTTTACCATCGGATAGGTGAGACACTCGCCGGTGGTGGAGCGAACGGCCAGAACTGAACCCTCGGCGTCCAGCTGCAGTTTTGGCTCTACGACGAATGGCAAGTGAGATGAAAGACTGTTAAAAATGGATGCTGCATCGGTTTCTCCATCGACCATGTATACCCCCCGTCCGTCATAGCCTCCTGTAGAAGGCTTAATCACGATTGGCCAACCGTATCGGGCTCCAAATGAGGTTATTTCCGAGAGGGTGTTGCAAATCTGGTAAGGAGGAAGCGAATAGCCGAGTTGGGTGAGGCGTTGCCTCTGGTTAGCCTTGTTGGCGGAGAGTTCAAGAGTCGAGGCCGTGGGTAGCATCAAGCAGCCCCGTTTCTCGAGTTCCCTGACGATATTTGGCGAAACAAGTTCGTGGTCGAAGGTCACCGCGTCGCACTTTTGGGCGAAGTGGTAGATCTCTGGAGGAGTCCACGATTCAGATGATGCTCTGGTTATGTCGCGAAAGTATTTTGGAGCCGCCTCATCGGTGGGCGACGCGAAAAGATGTGCTTCGATGCCGAGAGAAATGGCGCTCTGGTAGAGCATTTGCGCAAGCTGACCTCCACCGATGATGCCTACCGTCGGAGGTTTCGTCACCTTGGGCCAGTCAATTGTTTTCGAGTTCGAATCAGAATGATTTTCCGAATCTGGCGTTCGTCGTTCCTGTTGTATGCTCATTGTCCTCTGGTCTATCCCGCAATTGGCGCTTGGTGCATAACAATCACTTTAGCCTTTGAGACAGCCGTAATTTGTCCTGCATTATGTAGAGACGCTGCATTATCGCTAAAAAGTCACTGTACTGAGTTCCGGAACAGAATTACGTGAGATTTCCACCGCCTTAAGCCAGCTGTCCTTCGACATTTCCGCTTGATGCATATCGAATGCCCTCTCAGGATCGACAATCTGAATCGGACTGATGATTTCGTCTATGTAGCTGATGTGCGGGAGTGTACCCATGGCAAGGTGTCCGGCTAGACCTGCTCCAACAGTTGTGGCTTCTTTGGCCGATGAGATCCTCAGGCGCTTTTGGCTGAAGTTGGCGAGATGTTGCAGGAACAGTTGGTTTTGGGTCATTCCTCCGTCGACGCTCAGTGACTCCAACGCCACCTGGCTATCTGCCTCTATGGCTTCGATCAAATCTGCACCCAAGTGTGCAACGCCTGCAAGTGTGGCGTTTGCGAGGTCAGATTTGGTGGTGGCATGAGTGATATTTGCAAAGCAGGCAAGGGCCCCGAAATCCCAATACGGGGTTGCAAGACCAGTCAGTGCTGGCACGAAGACTTCATTGGATCGGGAATGCGTTTCTCGTGCGAGAGCCTCAATAGAAGCGGGAGAATCCGCGATTCCAAGGTTGGCGCATACGAAGTCAACGGCTGATCCCGCATGCAGTCCAATTGCTTCAAGGCCAAAGAGTATTTGGTCTCCCTTGGAACGCGCAACTATTGGGAATGTGCCATGGGATAAACGGGCGGTCGTAGTCGGCCCCTGCTCTCCGGTGAGAATATCCACCATGGCACCCGTTCCGAAGGTCGCCTTTGCGCGCTTCGGAACGGTTATCGCCTGTCCGAGCATGGAGGCTTGTTGGTCTCCCAATATTGCGACAAGAGGTAGGAATAGTCCGTCAATTTCCGCCTCTCCCAGGTAGCCGATAGATGGCACGATCTCCGGCAATGCCTTTATGGGGATTTTTAGTTTTGACAAAATCGTGGGGTCGTATCTTGATACGGTTGGCTCGACCAGGCCGGTCATGGCGGCATTCGTATGGTCTGTCTTGAATTCACCGGTCAGACGAAAGCAGATCCAAGCGTCAATAGTCCCTCCCAGGAGGCCGCGGCTGCGATCCTTGTCGAACAGATCCATCATAAGGGAGATCTTTGTTGCACTCTGGTTAGGTGACAATGAGATGCCAGAAGCCTTGAGCGCCAAACACATAGGGGCTGTCCGAAGGTCCTGCCAGCTCTGTCCCATGCAAACTGGAATTTTAGAAACAGGGTCGAATACCACCGCCGAGGCCCGCTGATTAGTCAGAGCAATTGCAGAACAGGGGGTTTCCGAAAGGAGGCTTTTCATTAGACGGAGGCATGTTTGGAAAAGCTCCTCTGCGTCGAACTCAACGAAACCTCGTGTTGGGGAAAGCTTCGTGAACGTCGACCGAAATTCCGCGGTGACGGTGCCGGAAAGACTCACAGCGGATGCCCGGATGTTTGATGTCCCGATGTCAAGGACTGCTATCAGTGTCTCATGTAGCTGGTTCATCGAGTCCCACCTGTTGAAAGTCCATCACGCACATCCCACTGTTGCTTAATAATATGATTAAAGGCACTGGCTAAGGTGCCCGAAGCCGAACTCTGGGTGGGTGGCACTGGAGTGTCGATTGATTGAAATCAATCTTAGCGTCAGATCTTTTGGCTGGGTTGTCCTTGTGAAAGGCTATTGTAATCGAGCAACTTGGAGCGCTAAGTTAACTTCTGCTGCGGATCCCGAATCCGGAGTGTATAGTGCAGCTACCGTACATATCAGTGTGGAAACAATGATTTTCCGTTACTAGGCGATGGTAAGTGTAAGCGAATGGTGATAGAATGAATTGTGATGAGAAGTCCTGAAGAGTTGGTAAAGAGTTTTAGAGAGCACGGTTTGAAGGTCACTCCCCAGCGGGAGCGGATCTTCCGGATTCTACAGGCGAACGAGTCTCACCCTACGGCAGAGTCGGTCCATGCGGAGTTGGTTAGAGAGATGCCATCTGTGTCGCTCAAGACCGTATACCAGACGCTGCATGAGCTGGCAGACATGGGAGAAATCTCTTCTTTGGACCTCGGTACAGGATCGTCAAGGTTCGATCCCAATCAGTCCACCCACCATCACTTGGTATGTACGCGATGTCACCTGGTGAGAGATCTTTATTTAGATATTGACGATGTTATGATTCCGAAGGAGCAACTCCAAGGGTTCAAGGCAGGTACGGCAGAGATTACGTTCCGGGGGCTGTGTGCAAAGTGTCTGGTTGAGGTCTCTGAAGATTGACTGGCGGATCTACTGTTGCGATTTATGAGTTGAATTAGGAATAACAATCCGTTTGTAGCTTAGGTGGCATTAGATAACAAGGAGATAAATTATGGCAGAGCTTAAAAGTTCCAAGACGGCGGAAAACTTGAAAGAGGCGTTTGCAGGAGAGAGTCAGGCAAATCGCCGTTACCTTTACTTCGCCCAGAAGGCTGACGTGGAAGGTTACCCAGACATCGCTTCGTTGTTCAGGTCGGTTGCTGATGGTGAAACAGGGCATGCATTCGGCCATTTCGATTTCTTGGCTGATGGTGTGGGCGATCCCGTAACCGGCGTTCCTGTTGGCGGCTCTGAGGACAATTTGAAATCTGCCATCGAGGGTGAGACCTACGAGTACACGGAGATGTATCCAGGTTTTGCACGCACTGCGAGGGATGAGGGTTTTCAAGAGATTGCCGAATGGTTTGAAACATTGGCCCGGGCTGAGAAGAGCCACGCTGGTCGCTTTACTCAGGGTCTTGAGTCAATATCATAATTTCACCTGAGAATTGAAATGTGCAGCTCGCCACGTCATACTGTGTTCGGTATTTGCTCGGCAGCAAATGTGCCGTGCAAATACCGAGTCTGACGCGACAAATTTAGACGGTTCAATTTACTCGGCCCGAGCTTGTTAATGGGTATGGGTGCTGGTCAGGAGGAACATGGCAACTACTTACGATCCATCTCATGCCTTATATTTTGATGAGCCAGATCTTAGGTTGGAACTGACCAGGGTATTTGATCTTTGCCACGGGTGCAGGCTTTGCCTTCATCTTTGTCCGGCTTTTCCGACGCTTTTCAATTCAATCGATGCGAGAGATGGCGACGTGGAGGGTTTGACGCCCACAGAGCAGAATCAAGTCGTCGACGAATGCTATCAGTGCAAGCTGTGCTATATAAAGTGTCCGTACATTCCGCCCCACGAGTGGGATTTAGACTTCCCTCGCCTGATGATGCGCGCCAATGCGGTCAAGAAGAGGAATAATCATCAGAGTTCAAGCGAGAAACTTGCCGATCAGCTTCTGAGTCGTACTGACTTGTTGGGAACGGTTTCGGTGAAGTTTTCGGGTTTGGCAAACAAGGCGCTTTCAACTGATTCAACCTTGTTGAGAAAGGCAATGGAGAAGGTTGTGGGCATTGCGGCTCAACGGGTCCTTCCACCGTATGCAAAACAGCGATTCTCCGTCTGGTTCAAGAACCGCATAAAGCCATTTGTCGAGAATCGACGTGCCACGGCCGTGATCTACCCCACCTGCTTCATTGAGTACCAGGAGCCTGCGATTGGTAAGGACTTAGTGGCGGTGTATGAGAGAAATGGTATCGAGTGCTCGCTTCCTGATGGTGTGACTTGTTGCGGTGCTCCTTGGTTGCACAGCGGCGACGTTGACCATTTCAAGAAGACCGCGGAGAAAAACGTCACGGCGCTGGTAAGCCGGGCGCGTCAAGGCAATGCGATTGTTGTTTCCCAGCCCACCTGCGCTTACGTTATAAAGCGTGACTATCCTCTGTATCTCCAGTCACAGGAGGCTAAAGATGTTGCAGGTGCGACATATGACGCTGCCGAATACTTGATGGATGTTCACAAAAATAAGGGAGGGATTAGTCTCGACTTTAACGGCCCAGCTCCAGCTTCAGTCACTTATCATGCCCCGTGCCACCTTCAGGCGCAGAACATCGGTTTCAAGAGCCGCGACCTTTTGAAACTGACTGGCACCAAGGTGACGGTAGTCAACAAGTGTTCTGGCATAGACGGGACGTGGGGCTACCGCAAAGAGAATTATGAGCTGTCTAAAAAGGTCGCTAGCGGACTAGTTAAAGCTATAGAAAAGAGTGAAGGCGAGGTCTTGTCAGGGGACTGCCATCTCGCTAACACCGCAATAACCGAAGAGACGGAACGAAGAGTATTCCATCCTATTCAGATCATTGCCCGGGCTTACGGTATCAAGGAGTAATTGCGATGACAAAGTTGCAGTTGGGCGACATTGTTGACCTCCGTGAGTACGAGCGCGAGCGCGAGGATTTTCGCCGCTCAATTATCGCGCTAAAGGCTGTCCGGCGAGTCGCTCTCGGAAATGTGGTGACAGTGGTGTTCGAAAATCGCGATACTATCAGGTTTCAGATCCAGGAAATGGCGCGGGCTGAGAAGATGCTTCGTGACGAGCAAATCGAAACTGAGCTGGCAATATATAATCCGATGATCCCAGAAAAGGGGGAGCTAAAGGCGACGCTTTTTCTCGAGCTTACATCGAAGGACTTGCTTCAGGAATGGCTTCCAGCGCTGGTGGGCATAGAGAGGTCTGTCTACTTGGAGGTTGGAAAGGGTGGATCACTCAGGCGAAGTTTGTCCCAGCCGGAGGGCGACCATGAGTTGCAACTGACTCGAGAAGATGTCACTGCATCGGTCCACTATATCGAATGGACATTGGATCAGGATTTTCAGCGGCAGATGAGGGGTGGGGGAGTCTACCTGGGAATAGATCATCCCAGATACCAGGCTCGCGTGGAACTGTCGCGCTCCACCATAGAGTCGCTTATTTCCGATTGGCGCGACTAGCTGTCATTCTTAGCACCTAGCCCATTTCTTGGTAGCTGCAGTGATATTGGTATCTCTCTAGTGGAGTATGTTCACTGCTCGCGCTCCCACCAGGATGACTGTTATGACTGAGACCATCGACTGGACCAGCATTAGGAACTTTGCCATAGGCGTTAGTGGCATGGTGTCGGTAGGGCTGAAGGCCAGGGCATTGGTGAATGAGACGTAGAGGTAATCCATGAAAGTGGGGACCCATTTTCCAATGGTGGTTCCCGGGGAAGTCATCTGTGGGAAGAGAAAGTCAGGATTGCGCCGAAGGTTGGAGCATCTGGCGAAAGGCCCACCTCTGTCCAGCTCCCAGAACCACAAGCCAAACACCATTACGTTTGTGACCCAAATTGCCACCGCGGCGTAAATAAGCGAACGGCCGCTTGTGCTTCCACCGGCCACGAGGGTGTAGCTGAGCAATGCGAGGTTGCTAGCATTGGCCAGGTTGACCAGGCCAATGAGGGCCAGTGAAAGGACCCTTATATTTTTGGATTCTCTGGTTATTTTCATCGGGTTGGAAGCCGTAAGTGCAATTAAAATTATTAGTTCAAGCGCGGGTAAAAGATACCTTGGGCCAAGGATGAGTCTCTTTGGCAGAAGGGTGTAGATAAGTATCGCCAAAAGAATGGCTATCGTAGCTGGTAGACGGTGTTCATGCTCGGATCTGAATCCGTACGCTGGTGACTCTGGTGGCTTTCGCTGATCTGCTGCCATGGTTTTATATTAGAGTTGTCGGGCGGGTTTTGTCTTCAGCCCGCAAGAAGCTACAGCCATTTTGCGCCCCATGGTGCGATGCAGTCTTCAGCGTCTTTATAAATGACTGCTGGTGGAGGTGCAGTGCTGAACTGAGTATCCTCTTATAGAGTGACTCTAGAAGATGTGAAAACATTACAAGAATTTCCTGGCTGGCCGTCTGTCCTGGCACGTTTGTTTCGGCGGGAGGACTTGGGTTATGAGCTATCTCGGCTTGCCCTCACCGAGATTCTCTCAGGTGAGACGTCAATGGCTCATGCGGCAGCGTTTGTCTCCGCTCTAAGGACCAAGGGCGAGACTGTCAACGAAGTGTCCGGCATGGCTGCAGCGATGTTGGAGATGGCGACCTTAATTGACGTTGATCCACACGTGGTCGATACCTGCGGAACCGGTGGGGACAGGGCTATGACTATCAATGTCTCCACTATGGCGGCACTGATAGTGGCGGGTGCTGGCGCTAAGGTCTGTAAGCATGGAGGTCGTGCGTCATCTTCGAAATCCGGCTCAGCCGACGTGTTGGAGTCACTTGGCGTTAAGGTCGACATCGGCCCGACATTGGTCGCGGAGTGCATTTCCAAGGCAAACATTGGATTCTGTTTTGCTCCGAAGTTCCATCCGGCGATGGCAAGTGTGGGTGGTCTGCGGCGTGAGCTTGGCGTTCCAACGATTTTCAACTTTTTGGGTCCCCTTGTGAATCCCGCCAGGGCAAAGTATCAAGTTGTCGGCGTGTCCGACCCGGCAATGGCTGAGACGATGATTGGTGTCCTGGCAAACCAGGGATCTGAACGCGCAATGGTCGTTTTTGGTGATGACGGATTGGATGAAATCTCTACGACCGCGGTCACCTCGGTTCTTGAACTCTCACGAGAGATTGATGACAAAGTCGTGATAAAGCGGTACAAGATCGATCCGACTGATCTAGGAGTTCCGCTTGCTACGCTCAAGGACTTGCGCGGAGGCGAAGCCAGTGAGAACGCTGAAATCGTGAGGAGAGTTCTTGAAGGCGAGCCAGGACCCAAGGCGAATATTGCGATACTTAATGCTGGTGCAGCCCTCTACATTTGTGGCGCGGCTCCATCAATCGCCGAAGGCGTGGAACGCGCGCGGGTGTCGGTCTCCTCGGGTTCGGCACTTCGAGCACTTGAGTTGCTGGTGGCGAGTTCTCAACTTTAGAAATCATAGTTTTCGGCTGTGCGAGCGGTTTAGTAAAGTGCCGCATTTGGTTCTTGAGGTCTAGGTGGCATCATTGTCGTTGCAATTGTTTGTCATCCACCCGGTTGAGGCGGTCGTCGCTCGTTGGCACTGCTTATTGGCGGGGTCATTGAGGAATGAACCTGTCATTGAAGTGTGGTCCTCGCCCCGCTTTGAGATAGTGAGACTATTTGAGTTGTCAATTATGTTGGAATTTGGCGCCCCTAAGGAATTGGCTGCTCGGCTAGTCTCGATTCTGTGAATATGACAAGATATCGTTGTGCCGCATGTGGCAACGTCACTAGATTCGACGTGACGGTGAGCAAGAAGACCAAGTCCTTTTATCACTTCAGTATTGGCGGAGACCTGCGCGTCGAGAGTGAGGAAGTGCTCGAAGAGACTGTAGATGAGGTAAGTTGCAGGTGGTGCGGCCATTCAAAATCTATCGAGGTTATTGAGGGTTTGAACTGAGCATTCACAAGCATGAACTTAGTGAGGTAATTTCATCCGCAGTGGAGCCGTGAGTTAAAAGTCGCATTTCGAAACGGCTTTGAAAAGTGGCAAATAAATCCGGTGTCAGCTGTGTTTTTAGGCCGCAGGCTTGGAGGTACCTGGCCTTGAGAAGGGTATTTCGGTTTCGTTGTGGCGGGTTCGGGCTCAGTGGAATTTTAGTTTTGCCTTTTCAGTTTGGAGGCACGGTCGTGCTGATCCTTCACGGTAATACCAGGGTGCAGCAATTAGAAGATGGGTTGGGTCTAAAGTTGCTTGACAATCAAGTTCAAGTTCTCGGGGTATTTTAATGATCCTGGTCGATCAGGCCATTTGGCCTCATAGGGGAAAGAGATGGGCGCATTTGGTCTCTGATGAATCCTATGAGGAACTCCATAACTTTGCGGAGAATTTGGGATTGGTGAGAAGCATGTTTCAGAAGGACCATTACGACGTGCATCATGATTTGCGGGCGCGCGCAATTGCCATGGGGGCGACACCGGTTGATTTCAGGGTGCTGGCCCGGGCACTTAGAAATGCCGGCCTGAGATGTCGCTGACGCGAATGCCAAGTTATATCCAGCATCAATTTGAATTTGGGGTGCACAGAAGTTTTCCAACATCACAGGCCTTGTGTCACAAATCAGGGACTTTGGAATTAGTCGGGAGCTTTTGGGCGGTTAGTGGTTGGTTAACTGGGGGAGTTAGTTTTAGGCTGATGCAAAAGTGTTTCAGGTGACCTGGAGAATTGATGGTCAAGCATCTTTTAGTTACAAATGACTTTCCACCAAAGGTAGGTGGGATTCAAAACTACCTGTATGAATTATGGCGGCGGCTTGACCCGCAGAGCTTTGTCGTTGTTACAACGCCACATCCCAATGCGGATGCCTTTGATGCTCAACAGGATTTTGAGATAATTCGCCTCCCTCGAAAAGTGTTCCTGCCGACTTCCTCTCTGGCGCGGAAAATTCGTGAGGTTGCCGAAGAATATGGCGTCTCCTTTATTGTCTGGGATCCCGCACTTCCTGTGGGCATACTGGCGCCCAAGGTGGGTATTCCGTACGGGGTAATACTCCATGGCGCAGAACTGACCGTGCCAGCCAGGTTGCCGATTCTCTCCGGTTGGATGGTAAGAGTTTTATCTAAGGCAAGATTTGTCATTGCCGCCGGACAATATCCGCGAGGAGAAGTGGAGCGTCTTTTTGCGCGGGCAAACAGTGATCTGCCTGAGGTGTTTGAGATTCCTCCGGGTGTAGATCCGGTTCGCTTCGAGCCATTGAGTTCTGAGATCCGCAAAAAATACAGAAAGTCCATTGGCATCAGCGACGAAGACTTTCTTGTGTCATCTGTTTCGAGACTCGTCCCAAGAAAAGGTATGGATGCGCTTATTGGTGCGGTGAGTCTACTCCAGGATGCCCATCCCGAGTTGAAGGTCGTCATTGCCGGAGCAGGACGCGATGAGGGGCGCCTTCGGCGTCTCGTTAGGAGACACCGCGCATCAGTGCAGCTGTTTGGAAGAGTTACAGAAGATGAATTGCCATATCTTTTGGGAGCAAGCGATGCTTTTGCGGTTTTATGCCGCAGCCGATGGGTTGGATTGGAGCAGGAGGGGTTCGGTATTGTGTTCTTGGAGGCGAGCTCTTGCGGGGTTCCCGTTATTGCAGGCTATTCTGGGGGTTCAACCGAAGCCGTGACTCACGAGCAGACTGGATTCGTTGTCTACCAGCCGAAGTCTCCGCGCAAGGCAGCTGAGGCTATTTCAATGTTGATCAGCAACGACCAACTTCGAGAGCAGATGGGAGCAAATGGCAGGCGCAGGGCCTTGGATGATTTTTCGTATAATCATCTCAGTGAGAAGCTAAGCAAGTGTCTGGCGTCGATCAACTGGGATATAACCGATTCAAATTCCTGACAGGTGTCGGCCGTGTGTAGGGTAATCTGCTTAATGTTTCCGGATTTGCACTACCGGAAACGGAGTAAATTTAGTTTTGTCTGAGGCAGAAGGGACTCGAGCTGTGGAAAATGCTCGTGAGAAGATGGTAATTGGAGCCACTCCAGACCAATGCTATGCGGTTGCGGCCTCCTTTGAGGAGTACCCTGCCTGGGCTCAGGACATCAAAGAAGTGGTAATCGTCGCTCGTGACAGCAAAGGCCGCCCGGTCGCAGTCACCTTTCGGGCCGGGGCGTTCGGCCGCACAACTTCATATACGCTCAGATACGACTACTCTGAGGCGCCAAAGGTTCTTTCGTGGGTTCAAATTGGCGGTGACATAACCTCAAAGCTCGATGGGAGCTATGTTTTTGAATCAGACGATTTGAACCAAACCCAAGTCACTTACGAATTGACAGTTGAGTTGGCCGTCCCAATTCCGGGATTTGTCAAGCGCCGCGCGGAGGTTCGCATCGTTCATGCCGCCTTGAGAGACTTGAAGGAAAGGGTTGAGTCGGTGATGGGGGCGAAGTCTGCTGTTCCAAAATAGGCAGCCTCTTTGTTGTTAAGTATCTCCTGGTGAGATTTAGGCTCAATAAGCTCAAGTTTCGCCTTCCCAAGGGCTGTGTGATTTGTTAAGTCGGGGTATTTCCGATATATCTGGTGAAAGTCCTCCGACTCGCGATCTTCAATTTACGATGGACATCAATCATGCTTGAGATCAATTATCGGTAGAGTTGGACCGGCTCTGGCGATCGGCAGGGTTTGACAGAACAGCACAATTCGTGTCCCAGTGTGGGTGCCACATCGTTTGGTCGATACTGAATCGTCTTCGGCATTTCTCAACTTGCCAGCGAGGTCGGCTGCGTTTGGATCGACTGGGCTGACGGCTCTGCTTTTGTGGGATAGAGGCGATGGCGGAGGCGAGCTAGCTTCCGGCCCGGTTTGGATTATATGAGAGGGCACTACGCCATTCTGGGCGTGGGGGTCCCCAGCCTGTGCACTGAAAACTTTATAGTCAAGCGACTGGCCCGGGATGCACGCTTCTACCCAACGCCGGAAATAGCAAACCGGGTCTCAACAGCGGACCTGGGAAAGTCGGTGCTACCCGGCGGGATTTCAATAGTCAATGCCGAGGTGCTACCCAAGCGTGGGAGCACTTTTCGAGTCTTGTCGACCCGGTTGGGTGATGGTGCAGTAAGCAATTTTGGCGGGCAGTCTAAGTGAGTTCGCTGGTTCGGTTGGAGCAACTTATATTTGGGATTAAGGTGATCGCCAACTCGGGTGTACTATGGTAATGTCATGGAATTTCGACGAATAACTGGGCTACCTCCCTACGTCTTTGGGGTGATTGATTCACTTAAGGCGCAGGAAAGAAGAGGTGGAAAAGACGTAATTGACCTCGGATTTGGGAACCCCGACATTCCCTCCCCAGAGATAGCCGTCGAGAAGCTTGCTGAAGCGGCAAGAAATCCACGTAACCATCGCTATTCCTCGAGCAAAGGTTTGCCAAATCTGCGTAAAGCCGTTGCTGATATGTATATGCGAAAATTCGGTGTCGAGTTGGATCCCGAGACCGAAGTCGTCTCGACCATAGGGGCTAAAGAGGGTTTTTCGCACTTGATGTGGGTGTTGGTTGGGCCAGGAGATGTAGCGCTCGTTCCATCTCCTTCTTATCCAATACATATTTGGGGGCCGTTGTTTGCAGGTGCAGAGGTGAGACAGGTCCGACTCGGTCCGGTGGCGAGGACCGAAGCTGTTGGGGAGGCACCTAGAAGAGGTAATCCGGAAGAGTTCTTGTCGAACCTGGTTGAGGCCTTTGAGTCATCATGGCCAAGGCCACGGGTGATCGTCATTTCATTTCCCCACAATCCCACTACGACTAGTGTTGACTTGGACTGGATGACCAAGATTGTTGAGTTTGCACGCGAGCGCGAGGTCATTGTCGTGCATGACTTTGCATATTCGGATACAGCCTTTGATGGGTACAGGCCTCCTTCGGTGTTACAGGTGCCTGGGGCCAAAGAAGTCGCGGTAGAGCTTTATACCCTGACAAAGTCTTACTCGATGGCCGGGTGGCGGTCTGCGTTTATGGTAGGGAACAAAGATGTCGTTGGGGCGCTCATTAAGCTGAAGAGCTACCTCGACTATGGCACTTTCCAGCCGATTCAGATTGCTGCAACTGTCACATTGAATGAAGCTGACTCCTATCCTCCTTTAGTAAACGCGATATATCAGTCGCGAAGGGACGTTCTTTGTGAAGGTCTCAACCGTATCGGATGGCAAATCGAGAAGCCACGGGGCACGATGTTTGTCTGGGGCGAGATTCCGGAGCCATACCAGGATATGACGTCCCTTGAATTTGCGAAGTTCTTGGTTTCCGAGGCCCAAGTCGCTGTTTCTCCAGGCGTTGGTTTTGGGCCGGGTGGAGAAGGATTTATTCGCTTTGCACTGATAGAGAACGAGCAAAGAATTCATCAGGCTGTTCGAAACCTGAAGCGGGCACTTCCAAAACTTTGAAGCCGTTATTACATTCCGTTTTGGCCTTCTGATGCCTTAATCACCTCTTCATGGATTTATTCGGGGTTCCTCAGATTTGGTGGCTCATGCCCAAAGTCTGAGGGTGGTTGACGCCTTATCGGGGCACTGTGCTATACCCGGATGGGCTTTGCCTGCGGTGTGTTTCTCTACGTCCTGCGACCGTAACTCCCGTGGCAGAATGTTGGGCGATGCGTTTTTGTCCACATTAATTTTGTGGCTACCGGGCGATCGCTTTCTGAAATAGGACTGGGACTTGCCTAGTGTTACCCAGTTGAGTCCTTATATTTGGTCTCTTCCAAACTTGGTTGGCGGTGCAAACGATGCTGGCGGATGTTCATCAACTGACCTTATCCTCTGGATTCGACCCGCTTGTGGCTTTGCCACGTTCACTTTCGACTTCACGGATGAATTTCCGAGGTTTGCGGGCTAGTTTGACTAAGAGAAAGCTTCGTGGATTCGAGAGCGGCGTCCTGGACAACCGTTAAGGTGTCGAAGGTTGAGGCGACACATCGTGGCATATTCTCGGTGAGTTGGCTCGTCGTGGATCAGGTTGGACAAATGGGTGCTTTCTACTTTCTGGGACAGGCCGCGTTTACATGGCTGTGTTTGGCTCGCCCTTTTCGACAGAATCGGCGAGAAAAGCTCGATATCACATTCGCCATGTCCCGAATGAACTCAGATCGAGCCCAAATCGGGAGATCTTTTGGTAGCCGATGGAGCGTGTTACCGGGGTAGATCGGGGCGGAATGGTATCGCCCGAGGGCATTTGGGTGGAGATCGGAGCCAAGGCAGGTCGTACTCTAAATGGTGGTGGCTTCCTTTCGCCAGGCTCTGGAGGTGGAATTGAAGGCATGGAAATCTCTGCTTTGGAGTGCCATCTTTTCTGCCGGGTTTACGGCATGCGTTAGCGGTTAAAGCCAAGCGTCTCCTTGGCTTGTAACACCCAAATGTGACCGTTTGGTGTAGCGCTTTGGCAGGACAAACACGAGGTAGGGTGTCGTTGGTGATGGACAATTTCGCCATTTGATTTCAAGATCAGTGGCCAGGTTGTTAACCGAACTGCGTTTATTTTGAAACTTGGCTGAAACATTGGCGTTATAGGATCACATCGTGGCCCGATATGTGCTGAGAATATGGTTAGATGATCGTCCGGGTGCCCTGGGATCCGTTGCGTCCAGAATTGGTTCGGTCAAAGGCGACTTGGTTGGAATTGAGATATTGGAGCGAGGTGGAGGCAGAGTTATCGATGAAATCATGGTCGATTTGCCGAACGACGAGTTAGTCGACCTCATGGTGAGGGAAGTTCAGGAAGTTGACGGGGTCGATGTCGAGAATGTGAGTTTGGAGTCAAATCCCGACCGGGATTCCCGCCTGGACCCGATCTTGACAGCTGCTGCGATTATGGAAACAGGAAGCCATCCAGAGTTCTTTGATGAGTTGATGTCCCGCCTGAGTTTCGACTACACGACGCTTTGGGTTGTGGCATTTGATATCAGAGGAAATTCGGTCATTGCGGCAACTGGCACGGCGCCAAATAGAGGATGGGTAGAAGCATTTCTCAAAGGTGTGATGGTCGAGTCTGCCGAGGAGCATAACGATCCTTCTGATATTGCCTTAGTGGTGTTGCACCGATCGAGGGTAGCGGTTCTCCTGGGAAGACCTGAACGTCCTTTTCGTGACTTGGAGCGGTCTCAGCTGGAGGCTATTGCCAGAATCGGCGATGTGAAACTGGCATCATTTCGCGTTTAGTCCGAGTTTGTTCAGATAGGCGTTCCAACGCTTTTCCCTTGACTTTGCGCTGATTCTATTTGCAGAGGGATCGAATGTCTTGCGGGCACTATAGCTGGTGCGAAGGCTCTCAGGTTGAATATCTCCCATGCCCACCGCTGACATCATCGCCGCGCCAAACGCCGTTGACTCGGCCAGATCAGAGGCATGGCAATCTAAATTGGTCTGATCCGCAATCAGCTGGCAAAGGAAATCAAGGTTCGAAAGACCTCCATCTAACTTCAACGAACTGATTTGGCTGCCCAGCTGGTGGCCGATCTCTTCGGATATTTTGGCTATTTGGAGCGCAATCGATTCGAAAGCCGCCCTGGCAATTTGGCCTTTTGAACTCGAAGAATCAAGCCCGGCCAGAACTGCCGGGGTATCTTTGCTCCACCACGGTGATCCAGTTCCGAGGAAAAATGGAAGGATTGTCACCTGCTCTGACGTGCGGACGGATCTTGCCAACTCTTGGAGTGATTCGTTATTGGAAGCAATGCCAATGACTTCAATGAGCCAATCTAAGAGGGAGGCAGTTGTGAAGATCGAGCCTTCAAGGCAAAAAGTGTTTTCAGCTCCGCTCAGGTTCCAGGCAATTGAGGTGATTAGACCGGTTTGTGGTCCGAGTCTCTTGGTGCCGGAGTTGGTGAGAAGGAATGTCCCGGTTCCCATGGTTGCTTTAGTGTCACCGATGGCTGTACAGCCTTGGCCGAAAAGAGAGGCCTGTTGGTCTCCGAGGACCGCATGAATCGGCACTCCTAGCCAAGGCTGCAAGCTGGGATGAGTGATTTCACCGAACATGGCATTCGATGGCAGTGGTATAGGCAGTAGGTCCAGAGGAACGCCAAAAAGGTCACCGAGTTGCTCGTCATATTCGTTGGAACTGATATTTAGAAGAGAGGTTCGAGAGGCGTTAGTTAGGTCAGTAAGTGACTGTTCGTTGGAAGTGAGATTTGCCAGGAGCCAGCTGTCCACGGTTCCTAACTGGATCCCATTTCGCGAGGATATTCCAAGTTCTGAGACCAGGTGGGCATATTTTGTGGCAGAAAAGTATGGTTCGAGCGTCAGCCCCGTTGTCCGTCTGATTAGGTCTTCGTTCCCGGCGAGTATTAATTCTTCACAGAGTGATGCACCTCGTCGATCCTGCCAAGATATTGCCATTGCCAACGGTTTAAGTGTTTGGTTTTCCCATGCAACGACGGTCTCACGCTGGTTGGCGATTCCGATCGACCGTGGGGTCTCGTCAAGAGCTCCGGCAAGGTCATGTAATACCTCGATAGAGTGCGTTGCAATTTCGTTTGGATCCTGTTCCACCCGCCCTTGGCCCGGATGCATGGTGGTGAGATCTCGTGACGAGGTGGCCAGTATGGTGCCGTCAACCTCAAAGGCGATGGCTCTAACTGATGTTGTGCCTATGTCAAGTCCGACGTAGCTCATGGTCTAGAAAATTAGTAGACTTGTCGACGGGAGTCTCACAATTTCGGTAAATTCATGGCCCGGTTGAAATCCTGCCAGGTTCTGACCAAGCCTTGATCAATGTCAACATTGAAATTGACTCCTAGGGACCGTGCGAGCGAGTTGTCAACTTTGACACCGCGCATTTCTCCAGCTGGTGCATCGACTCGGTCAAATGGAATCTCTATTCCGGTGGCAATGGATGTCTTTTGAATCAAGGTATTCACGGTGACTGAGGTGCCCGAACCGATAATGACCGGACCTTGAAAATCAGTCTTTGCCAAGTCCACAAATGCTCTGACTACGTCTTTCACGTAGACGTAGTCGCGGTACTGCTCTCCGTCGCCGTACACTGAAAAATGGGATGTCCCAAGAGCTGTGCGCATGAGTCTTGGAATGATGGAGTCCTTCTTCGCCATCCCTTCACCGTAAACATTTGTCAGTCTGAGCTGAGTAGCCACCACTCCGTAGCTGGCACTGTAGGCGTTGGAAAGTACTTCGGCTGCTGCCTTAGTGGAGCCATACGGTGTCATGGGCCGAAGTGGCGTTGTCTCGGTAATCCTGTCATCCACAAAGTTGCCAACAACGGCATTTGTCGAGGCAAGGAGAATTCTGCTACTCCCCCTATCTCGTGCCAGCTCCAAAAGATTCTGTGTTCCGAGGACATTCGTGTCGAATACACCTTGCGGGTCCTTGGTTGACTGAAGTACCGACGTTCGCGCAGCCAGGTGAATGATGGTGTCGATTCTTCTGGGAAGCTGTGACATTAGTGAGTTGCGGTCGGAAATATCTCCCACCAGGTGGCGAGTCAACGGATTTGATTCGGGTTGCAGATCGATTACGGTCACGCTCTTCGAATGTTCCAGGGCAAGCGAGGTCAGATGTGACCCGATGAATCCCGATCCTCCAGTGATTAGCAGGTGGCCTAGTTGCATCAGTCTCTCCGAGTTCAACTAAATGAGCAAGCGAACTCATCTTTTTGTCGATACGACCTAGACTTAATTGATATGAGTTCTTATCCCAGAGAGTTTAGGCACTGGTTAAGAAGCCCAGTTGGCCAAAGGGCATTTCGTTACACCCTTGGGTCTGGAATCTCATTTGTCATCTCTCAGGTCGTATTCATAGCCTCTTATGGCGTTTTACACCTTTTCGATGCCCGAAGTTCGTCAATCTTTGCGACAATGGCTGGAGCAGTACCGTCGTATTTCATGAACCGTTACTGGGCCTGGCAGAAACAGGGCAGGTCACATCTTTCCAAAGAGGTCTTTCCGTATTTCGTCATGGCGGCCGTGTCACTGGTGTTTTCAACCTGGTCAGCCGACTTCGCCTCTTCGCACAAGGACATCGTCGGGGCATCTCATTTCGTGCAACTCATGTTTGTGGATGGCGCCTATATTGCCTCATTCGTGATCCTTTGGTTTGCCAAGTACACGTTCATGGACAGAATTCTGTTCGTGAAGTCGCCCTCGAGGTCAGAGAAGGTGTCTGCGTAACACTGGGATATTAGCGCTTCTCAGCGTAAGTCTTTTAGTCAAAGCCAGGAGTAGCGGCTGTGGCGAGCGTTGGGACCTCACCTAATTCTGGCGAAATGGAGGTTAGGATCTTGAGTTTTCCTTGAGAGCAACGGCTGGGTGGATGTCCAATGCATTTTGTGGAATGTTGGTTTCTCCTAGGCTAACCTTTGCTGGTAACGGACCCTGCGACGGGAACTGCCAAGGATCGAAAGAGCAGGCATTAGTGTTCCTGGGTGGCTTAGCGATTCGGCGTGTTTTGGGAGTGAGTTTTATATTGGCGATCGAAGTAGGTGAAAGAGACCTTGGGTGGATCCAAATATGTTCGGGAAGCGGGAGAACTGTGGTTGCACACATCGGTCAAAGCGCGCTCATCTCGGCCGCAAGTGCCGCGATATTTCGCAGCTTAGCCACTGCGGTATTGAGCAGGTGCTATCTTCAATATGACAATCGCATGGTTGTGGGTTGCTGCCAATGAGCACTCGGATGATGTCGCTTGTCAGCTGGTCCTTTCGGAGTTCCCTTGTGGGAACTAGGGCTGACGTGGCAGGCCGGCCCGAGATTTGATAGCGCGAGAGTCGATTATGAGGTGCGCCGCCCGTGCAGGTCCAGTTCCCGGACCTTAATGGCGGCTGATCAGTGATTGGGAGAGGCGTGCTCATAATGCCGATGATCGCAGGACTGGGGCAAGCGGTCGATTGTCAATGAGTAGCGGAGTATTGCACTATACGGGCAAGGGGTTTGAATGAGTAAATGTCGAATTAGTTTGGCGGTGGGGGAGTATGACCGCACGATAGGACTAATTTCAGGTCAAGTGGTCCCTGTTGGAATTGATCTGAACATTCTTCCGATGTCAGATGCCTGGGATCGTCACCAACGGATGATTCGCAACGAGGAATTTGACGTGTCGGAACTTTCGCTTTCCTCTTATTTGATGGCAAAGGAGAGGGGACAAGAGCTTATCGCTATACCAGTGTTTCCTTACAGGATGTTTCGCCATCAATTTATGTTGGTGCGAAAAGGCAGAGGGATTGCCGATCCGAAAGACCTAAAGGGGAAGAAGGTGGGCACACCCATGTACCAGACCACAACCATGTTGTGGGTTCGCGGGATGCTCAAGCACGAGTACGGCATTGAACCGGAGGAGATCGACTGGATTACAGAGCGCGAGGAACTCGTGCCGTTTGTTTCGGATGGGGTCAGTATCACTGTTGAATCAGAGCCCGTAGAAGAGTTGTTTGCACAAGGGAAGCTCGACGCAGTTATCGTCATAGAGGAGGTTGAGCAGCGCTGGCTCGATGATCCTGGAGTGGATCGTCTGTTCCCGAATTTTCCAGAAGTCGAAGCGGACTATTACCGGCGAACCGGCATCTACCCGATAATGCACATCTTGGCCGTGAAGGCGGGATTAGTTGCTCAATTCCCCTGGCTCCCACGGAGCCTATATGATGCCTTTTGCCAATCCCTTCAATATGCTGATCAGATGGAGCGTTTTCCGCGGGTCGTGAACCTGGCATGGGCAAACGCCTACTTTGAGGCTGAGAGGATAGTGTTTGGCGGGAATCCATATGCATACGGGGTCACCCGCAACCGCTCCTCTCTTGAGGCGGCTGTGAAGTATTCATTTGAACAGGGCTTGACCGGACATGCGTTCCAGGTGGAAGATATCTTTGTTCCGACCTTGCTGGATACCTAGTGTCTTCAGCAGCTGGCTGTCAGTTCTAAGTCGTTCCTCGAGGGTATATGCCCCTCCCCCTCGGCGTGGAGCAGATAATTGTGTCTTCAGAACCGTCCGCAGCGGAGTATCTGGTGATGTTTGCTGAACCTTCGAGCTGTTGTAAAGGTGTGGGTGTCTAATGGGTTTCCGGAGCATCCTGAGGCTCGACTGGCGCGGTCCTCTTGAGAAACTCCACTGCGATCAAGGCTAAAGTGAGAATCACTGAAACTATGGAAATCCAGATCCCCTCGTAGGCTGAGGACGGGTGGTAGAAGACGGTAATTCTCCAGTCTCCTTGTGGTACTGAGATTTTCTGCAATGCACCGTTTTGAGTCGTTGGCAGATTCAGAACACGGTCGCCCCTAACTGAGGTGTACCTTGCCATCCATCCCGGTGCATAGGCTTCCGCCCAGGAAATGTTGGAGTTTGACGTGGCATTGACGCTCAAATGAAGGGTGCCATTCAGGTCCGTTTTCTGGGTGATGATCTTGACTTTTGATGAGTGCTGCAGGATCGACTTTGCTTTGGAGTTTTGAAAGATTGACACGTTTCCAATGGTTTCCACTTGACGAAAGTGCGGGTAGGTTAAATAAGAGGCCAGCTGGCCTTTCAAGGCAAAGTAGCCCTGGGTCGAGTTGATTCCAACTCCTGTGACTAGCGCCTGTTGGGGATCGGATATAGCTACGGGTAGGAACTGTCGCACGACCACTCCGAGCGCGTTAATTTCCTTTGTTGTCGTCTCGCCGTGGATTCCATAGTGCAGTGCTCCAGGCACCTCTTGGCCAGCTTCAGGGCTTGTGGGTGAAAGCCACACTATAGATCCATCTGCCCGCAGAACACCAACCTCTCGAATCGTCGCTGCTGAGAAGGTGTGCCCAACACTTACGTCTACGCTGCTTACTTCCATAGTGCGTCCGAACAGGCCGTATGTGTCGGTGGCGTTCGACCGAATAGGTGCATCCAGGTAGTCGGGATACACCGTAGCCGATGACGGGTATCCGTTGGTATCTGCACCGGGGATGTAAAAGTGCGGAAGTGGCACTGCCTTTGGCGAACCGTACCTAGACATTAGGTAGTACCAGCTGGTAAGTAGTACCTTGGTGCCGAGTGTGTCAATCAGTGGATTTATAAGAAGTTTGGGGGAAAGGGTTGCCTGTGCATGAGTTTGTGTAGCGTCTTCGTATGCGCCAAGGGAAAGCGAACTGTAGCCTTGAATCGAGTGGTTGTCTGCCGCAATGTTAAGGTCAGGTTCACCAAATGCATTCAGTTGACCATAGGTATAGAGGAAGGGATCATAGACGGCGAACCTTGAGGAGTTGTCAATTAGCGAGTGAAGATAGGCCATTTGCCGGCTTGAGGAGTTGAATTGGGAAAGGTGGCTTGAGGTCCCAAGACCTCCAAAGGCATTGAATACGGCGAGATCTAAAAGGATGGCGACGACAATCAGACGTTTGCCGACTCTTGGTGCGGCGCTGCCTGCGAAGAAATAGACAAGACCACTTAATATTGCGATTGCGAGGCTGACGGAAAACAGGAGTGATTCTTCAGAAGTTGTTACCTGAATTGCACGGGGTTGGGCGTGCAATAGCCCGGTGATGAAGGTACTGGATCGAAGGAATGTCAAGTACAGAGCCGCGATGACGGCTGCCGGGAGAAATGCAATCGACCGGGGCCATACCTTCCGCTTGTTCTCACCCTTGAGCAGTCGATCTAGCCAGACTCCAAAGAAAGCAAAGATTGCGACATCCAGGGCAAGGATGTTTCGGCCCTGCAGTCGTTGTTGACCATAGAGTGGGAGATGATAGAGCCATGATTCCACCGGTGTGTACGAGCCAAGGGCCAAGACAGTTCCCACGATCGCCACCAACAGATATGGAAGGAGTTCACTTTCAAGTTTTCTTTTGAGGGCTCGGCCAATAGTTGCAAAGAGGGCGATGATAGGGCCGATCGTAGGGTAAATTGTCACCTCCTCCCAGTTGAACGGTCCGAAGTAGCCCGATGCGGAAAGTGCACTTGGCCCGCCGAACAGGTATGGTGCAAAAAAAGAGTAAAAATATTGCGGCGCAAAGGCGCCGAAGGCCACAAATGCAACGGTTGGGGTTGCCCGTTGGGAGATTTTCTGAAACGCGAGTCCCGGCAGCCATTGTGCTGCAGATAGGCCCAGCGAAAGAGCGCCTGCTCCCGCCAGCCAAAGTAGCTTCCTCGCCCAATCCTTTCTCGATCTCGCAAGTTTCGCCAACGAGAACACGATAAGCATTATTACTTCATCCAGCATTGCCTCCGGCGCTCCGGCGAGGACCACAAGGGAATAGCAAATCGCCAGATACAGCGCATAGCGGAGTTTCGAATGACTATTCGAATCGATGATTCTGGATGTGCAAAGAAGCATCCAAGGAGCCAGCGAGATTCCAAGAATCATGTCAAGGTGTACGCCTTGTCCGATCATCACTCCTGCATAAGCAAAGGCCAGGGCGGTGATTCTTGATGTGAATTCAGAGATCTTGATCTCTCTCATCAGGAGGTAAAAACCAAATGAGGCCAGAAAATAAGGGAGGGTTTGGCTCAGACCCCATGCCCAAGTCGCTGGCAGGAAAGCGTACAGCCAGGATGTAGGGAAAAATACCCCGGCATTGAATCCAGCAAGAAGTGGACTGCCAGACCAGATGAACTGGTTCCAAAGAGGCAGGTTCCCATGCCGTTCGATGCGGCCTGCAAGCACGCGCAGAGGGTTGAACTGGATCAGATTGTCACCCGCCGCGAAGGGATGGCCAAAAATACTGGGAATGAAAAAGATCGCGATAGCGATAACGAGAAATTGAATCCAGGCCTTGGATGCGATCCGCGTAAATGAAGAGCCCATGGTGGAGGTCACGTTACGTGTTCTGATGGTTTTTCAATAGGGGAACGAGGTACTTGTCCCTTATGATGGTCTGAAGGACCGCACGCAGGTACAGGAGCCCGTACTTCCAGTTGGCCGCCTTTTTAGATACTCCCGCGGTACGAACCGACATTGTCACAGGATGTTCATATAATCTCGCTCCGCTGCAGATGGCGGAGATCAATATTTCCGAGGATTGATACTGTCTTTGGTGCAGTCTGACTTTTTCCAGCACCTCGCAGTTGTAAGCCCGGTAGCCAGACGAGGTGTCTCCTACGGGCGTATGGGTGGCTAATGAAATGAGGCGTGTGAAAAACTCCACTCCGAGATTGCGGAAGCGGTCCTGAACGTCTGTAGTACCCAGACGTCTCGACCCTTGGGTAAAATCCGCATCTCCCTTTACAAGCGGTGTTATCATCTCGTTAAGGTCGCTTGGATCCCATTGACCATCAGCATCCACGACGGCAACAAATCGGGTTTTGTTCTGGAGGGCAAACAGGTATCCGGTCTTCAATGCGGCGCCCTGACCGGAGTTATGAGGCATGTCAAGGACCAGCGCACCCGCAGCTTCTGCGATTGATGATGTGTTGTCGGTGGATCCGTCATTGATCACCAGAACTTGGGTCTTCAATCCACAAGCGATTGTTGGTATTCTCAATATGACGTCTTTGATCGAGCCTTCTTCATTGAAGGCCGGAATTAATACAAGTATCGCGTTCGGAGGAACTTCAAACTTATCCACGGAGATTTTTCGAAATGATTCGGAGAGATCTTTGGGCAGTC
Source organism: Actinomycetes bacterium (assembly GCA_021777475.1). Classification (GTDB taxonomy): domain Bacteria; phylum Actinomycetota; class Acidimicrobiia; order Acidimicrobiales; family Acidimicrobiaceae; genus SCQM01. The sequence goes on from JAJYDM010000009.1 coordinate 39,058, forward strand.
CTTTTTCGAGAAGCTCCTTATTCGTAGGAGTGATATTGAAAATTTTCTCGAGCACAATTTAAATAGGCTAACCATTCAGCAAATTGATTGCCACACAAAACACCGACCGGTGTATTGCCAGCTAGTTGGCTTCTTTTTGATTTCTGGTACGAAATGTTTCATTTGGTTCTTGACATGGCTGAACTACGGTGGTGAAATTACACAGGATGTTGTGTTCAGTGAGACGTGACAATCAATATATTGTGTTTTTACGAGACATTGTTATAGCCAAGGTGTAATATCGCCTGGAAGAAAAGATCGGCGGATTCAGAGACTCACGCAGGGCACGGCTGAGAAAAGAAAATCATGATTGCGTTGATGACCCAGGCCCTGGTTGTTCGAGAAAGTTCTTATTCAGCTTAAGTTGATGATCTGTCTCATCAGATGGATTGGGAAAGGTAGTGTAATGGCAATAGCTCCTCAGAGATCAGGAATTGGGCTCAGGCGTTTTTTTACCTCACAGGGGGTCGATCCTTACGACACCGTGAATTGGGAGCGTCGTGATTCTCGAATAACCAATTACCAGGATGGCTCAGTCGCGTTTGAACAGCTCCAGGTTGAGGTACCGTCGACGTGGAGCGTAAATGCGACCAATATTCTCGCCCAGAAGTACTTTCGCGGAACTTTGGGCACTCCAGAGCGGGAGTGGTCACTGAAGCAGGTGGTTGACCGTGTAATAGATACAATCACCGATTGGGGAAAAAAAGACGGATATTTTGCCGACGACGACGAGGCGGAAATCTTTTCGAATGAACTCAAGTACGCGATCATCCATCAGCATGCAGCCTTTAATTCACCTGTATGGTTCAATATTGGTGTGAAAGGGGTTCCTCAACAGGCCAGTGCCTGTTTTATTCTTGCTGTTGACGATGACATGAACTCCATCTTGAACTGGTACGTAGAGGAAGGCACCATCTTCAAGGGTGGTTCTGGATCCGGAATCAATCTTTCCAAGATTCGTTCATCTCAGGAACTTCTTAAGGGCGGTGGTACTGCGTCCGGGCCAGTCAGTTTCATGAGAGGTGCTGATGCTTCGGCTGGGACTATAAAGTCAGGTGGAAAGACCAGACGTGCGGCCAAAATGGTTATTTTGAATGCGGACCATCCTGATATTGAAGAATTTATTTGGTGCAAGACCATCGAGGAGCGTAAGGCCCGTGCTCTTAGGGACGCCGGCTTTGACATGAGCTTGGATGGCCGGGACAGCTTTTCCATTCAATATCAGAACGCTAATAATTCAGTTAGGGTTACAGACGAGTTTATGGAGGCGGTGGTTGACGACGGGGACTGGGAACTAAAGGCTGTAACTGACGGTTCTGTTATCAAGACACTGAAGGCTCGTGAACTCATGAGGCAGATATCGGAGGCAGCGTGGGATTGCGCTGACCCTGGACTCCAGTACGACACTACAATCAACAAATGGCACACTGCACCGAACACGGGCCGAATTAATGGCTCAAACCCGTGTTCAGAGTATGTCCACCTTGATAATTCCGCATGTAACCTCGCGAGTCTTAACCTGATTAAATTCCTCAAGCCTGATGACACATTCGACATTGAGGGTTTCAAAGTTACAGTTGAGGTGGTATTCACCGCGCAAGATATTTTGGTCGGTAACGCCGATTACCCGACAGAGAAGATCGGTGATACCTCCCGCAAGTTTCGTGAACTCGGGATCGGCTACGCAAATCTTGGAGCGATGCTTATGGCGCTGGGTCTTCCGTATGACTCAGAGGGTGGCAGGGCTATGGCCGGTGCGGTGACGGCCTTGCTGACTGGAGCCGCCTATGCAACGTCAACGAGAATGGCCGCCCGACTCGGTCCCTTTGCGGGTTTCTACGATAACAGAGAACCAATGCTGAGTGTTCTGAAGATGCACCGTGCAGCGGCTGACAAGATTGATCAGTCTGAAGTAGCGCCCGAACTCATTAGTGCAGCAAAGCAAATATGGGACGAGGCCATAGATGTTGGATCCACCTATGGAGTGAGAAACTCCCAGGCTTCTGTCCTCGCACCAACCGGGACGATTGGTTTGATGATGGATTGTGATACAACCGGAGTTGAGCCTGATCTTGGTCTTGTAAAGTCAAAGAAGCTGGTTGGCGGTGGAACCATGGCAATCGTAAATCAGACAGTTCCGCGGGCTCTGGTAAGGCTGGGGTATAGCGAGTCCCAGGTTGCATCGATCGTTGCCTACATAGACAGGCACAAGAGCATAGTGGGTTCACCGGATCTCGACTCCCGGCACCTTCCAGTGTTTGCCTGTTCCATGGGCGACAACACTATCCATTACAGAGGTCACGTCAAAATGATGGCAGCCGTTCAACCGTTCATCTCGGGAGCAATTTCAAAAACCGTCAATATGCCTGAAGATGCGACGGTGGAGGAGATCGAGCAACTCTTCGTTGAGGCTTGGCGACTTGGTGTCAAAGCAGTGGCAATCTATAGAGATAACTGCAAGGTGGCTCAGCCACTGACGACCAAGGGCAAGGCATCTGCCCCGCTCATTCCCTCCAACTCCAAGTCAGAGTTGACGCATAAGATTGCGGAGCTTGAAGAGGCGCTTCAATCACAGACTGTCATAGTCAAGCGGCCAGTGCGTGAACGTCTGCCACGCAGACGTAAGTCTTACACCTTTGCATTTCGTGTTTCTGATTGTGAGGGCTACGTAACTGTTGGTGAATACGAGGACGGTCGGCCCGGAGAAGTATTCATGAAGGTTTCTAAGCAGGGGTCGACTCTAGCGGGAATTATGGATGCTTTTTCGATATCTGTAAGCCTTGGTCTTCAACATGGGGTGCCGCTCTCCACCTACGTTAAAAAGTACACAAATATGCGATTCGAGCCCAGCGGAATAACTGATGACCCCGATCTTCGATTTGCCTCATCGCTTGTCGACTACATTTTCCGTCGTTTGGCAATTGACTACCTTACAGTGGAAGAGAGGACTGAATTGGGAATCTCGACCACTGAGGAGAGAACACAGCTGACTCTGTTCACGGGTGATGAAGTTTCAGGTGACTATGTGCATCTTGATTCGCAATCTAAGGTGCCTTCACAGTCTGCAGAGGCCGACCTGATTCAAGGGACAATCTCGAAAGACGCTCCATATTGCTACCAATGTGGCAATCAGATGCAGCGCGCCGGTTCGTGCTATGTATGTCCGTCCTGCGGTACGACAAGCGGCTGTTCGTAGACCGACAATTATAGGATTGGATGCAACATATTCGAAGTGTGCCTAACAGCAATGACTAGCTATTCTCACCAGGGAAGGTACTCAGGAAACATGCTTGGGTACCTTCTTTTTTGATAGTCATAGGCTGGAATCTCTTTAATTCAATATGTGCCGGATGTGACCAGCTCCCAAAATTGGTCATCCTATCTAGCCCCAATCAGTTAGGAATGGCCTCCTATTACTCACCTGGAATGCCTGCATACCTAGACTCAGGTAGAACAACCGGTTGTTCGCGATGAATAGCTTGTACTTCAAATTATGGTCTTTGCTAGTATTCCCGGCAATTATGAGATTAGATGCAACATAATCGAAGTGCGCCTAACGAAATTTCCGAGAGCCAGAGATCCGGTGGTGATTCTTTGAGTGGATATTGTCTGGTAGGTTCCCTAATACGCCATCCAAATTCACCTTGTAGAGGAATTGGTGTGGCAATTGGAAGGTTAAGTCCCCACCTGTGTTCGACACAAATCGCTGTTGATCTGCGGCAGAAACATCTCACTGCCGTGAGTTGATATTGGTGTCGCATGAATTGCGATCGGGGTTGCATCGGTGGAAATCGATACGAAACGAGGAACTGTTGCAAAAGGACAAAAGGGCATTCAAAGTCTCAACCTCAAGTTGAAGGTTAAGGTATGAACTCGTCGCCGTACCCCTGGTCCCGATAGATCTACAACCTGCGTGACGCCATCACTGTTCTTTGGATCTGGCTCCCGTGGTGGAGTAGCGATTTTCACAGACTTGTTTATCAAGGAGATGACTGAATCTTTTACCTCCCAATTCCTGATGGGACCAATGTCTTTACCCCCGTGAGGGTATTCGCGATCTGTACGCAGCGCGCGAATTGGCTCACCGGTACTGGTCTGCCGGTGCGAAAATTGGTGCGTGTTTTGGTTGGGGAGTCCCACGGCGTTCCAACCCTGAATAATCTGCTTTGGGCGATCAGGAGCTATGCCGGAATCTTGTGTTTCTGACCTTGTCACCTGGTCGAATCGGCAGTTGTTCTGGTGATGCTTGCCGGATCGGCAAAGACTCACGCTGGCGTAATGTCATCGTCAAATATAGTGCGGGTT
>JAJYDM010000081.1 GCA_021777475.1 Actinomycetes bacterium
GCGAGTTTCATTACTAAAGACCCGTCCAAGGTCCTGTGCGTTCTTTACGTAAAGGGTTGCCAAACGTTCATCCGTGTTGAACTCTGAGTAAGTCTTGCTGGCTTGTTGAATATCAAGGCTCGCACCTGTTGCAACTGCCCCAGCCTCGAAACACGCTCTCACTTTAGGTTCCAATTCGTCAAGCTGGGCAAGGGTGTTGGCACGGATTATCCACCTGCCCCTTGTGTCGGAAGGAATCACATTGGGAGCATCTCCCCCTTTTGTGACGATTCCATGCACCATTTCATAAGGGTATAGGTGCTGCCGAAGCAGGCCTATCGCCACTTGGGCAATTGTAATTGCATCTTGTGAGTTGATGCCGGCCTGAGGGAATCCTGCCGCATGAGCCTCCTTCCCCAGATACTGGATGCTGAGATGTTTTCCGGCAATGCAGTCCATTCGGTCGGCTTCCACCGGTGACGGATGTACCATCATCGAGGCGTGTATTCCGTCGAAGAGGCCCCTGTCCATCATCTCGATCTTGCCACCGCCCCCTTCCTCCGCCGGAGTTCCCATAATCTTTACCGTGATGTCCAACTCGTCAAGAAGTGGCTGCAGGGCTTTCGCGGCTCCAAGCGCCGCTGCGGCAATGATGTTATGTCCGCATGCATGACCAATTTCTGGCAAGGCGTCATATTCCGCGCAGATGGACATAACAAGTGGGCCTGTACCGGCTGAGGCCACAAATGCCGTCTCCAATCCCCCGGGATTGCGCGCAACCGAGTATCCGAATGCCTTCAATTCTTGTGACAACCAGGCGCAGGCCTTGTGCTCTTCGAATCCGAGTTCCGGGTTGGCATGAATTTCATGGCTGACATCGATCAAAGCGTCAGAATATGCGGTCACCTCTTGAAAGGCTTTGTCCTTGAGGGTCTGCAATCTATCGGTCATTTGGCTTCACCCCTTTTGATTCGCATATGGAGAATGGCACTCACAAGTTGGTCCCGGGCTGACGGGTTGCTCATATGCAGACATTTGGACCTGTGCAGCACGACGCCTTTTGGTTGCAGTGCTCAGTCGATGACCGCGACTATGTCCCCGCCCCCTACTGAGTCACCAGGCTTCACTCTCACTTCTTTAACGATGCCAGTTTTCTCGGTATTGATGGCGTTCTCCATTTTCATCGCTTCAAGTACGCAGACCGTTTGTCCGGCCTCCACAGCTTGGCCAACTTCGACCAGAACCTTGACGATCGTTCCCTGCATTGGCACGGCGACTGTTCCCGAGCCGCCGCCTATCTGGCTATGGGCCTTGGCTCGAGAACGTCTTTCACTGGTTGGTGTTCCAGCTTTTGCCGGTGGGTCATCAAGGTCCTTTTCTGAGAACCATAGCCTGACCCCATATCTCTTGCCGTTCACCTCAGCGTCCACTTCGCGAAGAACCTTGGCGTCCTCGGTAGCTTCTCCTAGGTTGAGCGGAGCAACGATAAGGTTTTCGAGGCCTGACTTCTCCTCTACCCACTTTGTTGAGTGATGGGCGGCAGTAAAGTCTGGGTGAGCCAGGATTTTCTGGAGTGCCGGAATGGTGGTATGGAGGCCATCGATGACCGTTTCGTCCAGCGCCCGCCGCATTTTGGCAATGGCCTTGGCTCTGTCTGGAGCCCAGACAATCAGTTTTGCAATAAGGTTGTCGTAGTACTGGGAGACGGTGTCACCGCTGTCGTAGCCAGCGTCCAGCCGAACGCCAAAACCGTCTGGCTTCTGAAACTTTGAAAGGGTACCCGGTGAAGGCAGGAATTTGCCTTTTTCCGGGTTTTCCGCGTTGATCCGGACCTCAATTGCGTGACCGGATCGAATGATCTGATCTTGGGTGAATGGAAGTGGCTCGCCGGCTGCGATCCGGATTTGTAGCTCTACCAGGTCAAGGCTGGTGACAAATTCCGTGACAGGGTGTTCCACCTGGAGTCTCGTGTTCATTTCGAGGAAGTAGAACTTGCCATCCTGATATAGGAATTCCACCGTTCCCGCGTTGATATATCCACAGGCCTTGGCAACTTTGACGGCTGCCTCACCCATGGCTTGACGGATTTCATCAGGAAATTCTGCGGCTGGCGACTCTTCAATCAACTTCTGGTGACGCCTTTGGCTGGAGCAGTCCCGTTCCCCGAGCCAAACGGTGTTGCCAAATTTGTCGCCAAAGATCTGCATTTCAATGTGCCGAGGCCATGTCAGGTATCGCTCGATATAGCTTTCAGATCTTCCAAATGATTTCTCCGCCTCCCGCTGGGCAGACTCAAGGGCTTCAGCTGCGGATTCGGGATTTGACACCACGCGCATTCCGCGCCCTCCGCCCCCATATGCCGCCTTGATCGCCACCGGCCAGCCATGGTGGTTTCCGAATGCCACGACCTCAGAAGGATCTTTGATTACCTCTACTGTGCCCGGCACGCCTTCAACGCCGGCCTTTTCTGCGGCGATTCTGGAACTTATTTTGTCGCCCATGATCTCGATAGCTTCAGGAGGTGGACCGATGAATGTGACGCCGGCAGACGTGACAGCTCGTGCAAAATCTGTGTTCTCCGAGAAGAACCCATAGCCAGGATGGAGGGCATCCACTTTGGCCTTGGCGATGACGTCAAGGATTGCGGGAGTGTTCAAGTAGCTCTCGGTCACAGTCTGTCCGCCTAGGGCATACGCCTCATCCGCCAGGCGAACGTGCAAGGCATCGCGGTCAAGCTCTGAGTAGACCGCAACAGTTTTGATGCCCATCTCACGCGCCGTTCGGATCACACGAACCGCTATTTCGCCGCGATTCGCGACCAACAGCTTTTTAAACATCTATCCTCTCTTTCACTCCGCTTCGCATATGTCTAAGGTTATAGAATTATGACCGAAATAAAAATTCCGATACCAACCCAGCCAGATAATTTCTGGACTCTACGACATCTAAACGAAGTCGATTCAACGAACAGAGTTGCGGCCGATCTGGCCAGAAAAGGCTTTCCAGAGGGTCAAGTCATACTAGCAGATCATCAAAGTGCTGGTCGTGGTCGATTGGATCGTGAGTGGATTGATACCCCAGGTAGCTCAGTTCTGGTGTCGGTGCTTCTTCGCCCCAAGTTTTCCCCGCAATTCTTCTTTTTAATTACTTTCGCGCTGTCTTTGGCCACATCACAGGTTCTTAGACGCAAATTTTCGATACCATGCAAGCTTAAATGGCCAAACGATGTGATGGTATCAGATAGCAAGATTGCCGGAATTTTGGCTGAAGCTTCATTTGATGGTTCTGAAAATGCCTGGGTTATCATTGGAATGGGACTCAACTGTCTTCAAAGCGAGGAGGTTCTGGCGAGTATAGGAAGAAGTGCGACGTCAATTTTCGCAGAGACCCGAGTTACCTTGGATCTAGGTGGTCGGATATCTCTGGCGCAAGAGATAGTTGAACAGTTCATGGTTCTCTATCTCTCCTTGTCCGATCCCGTGGAACGGAAAGCCCTTGGAAGGCTTTACAGGGATTCATGCGAGACGATCGGTAGTCTGGTGAAGGTTGAAATGGTAGAGGAAACGCTTATAGGTGTGGCAACCGATATATCTGTCGAGGGGAACTTGCTTGTCGAGACGGATGATTCTACCAGGGTAGTGCCAGCCGGAGATGTAGTGCATTTGAGGAAAACAACCTGAACTGCGTCGTCGAGGTTTGGCGGCTTTTGAGGTGTTATAGGCATTGCTTGGATTTAGAATTTCATGAATCCTGGCGGGTATAAGTGAAATAGACGAGGTCGAACACCGTTGATAAGGTAGGTTAAATTCCGTGGCTAATCCAATCAAAGGTCTGGTGTTGGCGGGTGGTACGGGCACTCGTCTGCGACCCATCACTCATACCTCAGCTAAACAGCTCGTGCCTTTGGCCAACAAGCCAATACTGTTCTATGGTTTGGAGTCGCTTGCCAAGGCTGGTGTAAAAGACGTTGCCATGATTGTCGGGGATACCCGCGAAGAGGTTATGACGGCCGTTGGCGACGGGTCGAAGTTTGGACTTAATGTCACCTACATCCATCAAGAGAAGCCTTTGGGATTGGCACACTGCGTGCAAATGGCACAGCGTGTTCTAGGCGATTCTGATTTCATCATGTATTTGGGCGACAACTTCATTCGCGACGGAGTGGAGGAGTTCGTTGAGAGCTTCGCTAATCGGAGCGATGGGACCAATGCACAGATTTTACTGGCCAAGGTGCCGGATCCGCAGAGATTCGGTGTCGCAACCTTGGACGCGGTTGGCGACGTTGTGTCTCTTGTCGAAAAGCCGACGGTTCCTGAATCGGATTTGGCACTTGTCGGGGTATATCTCTTTGACTCGGCTATCCATGAGGCGGTGCACTCCATCTCTCCATCGGCGCGGGGTGAACTTGAGATAACCGATGCCATACAGTGGCTCATTACCAACGGCAAAAAGGTCAGGTCGCACATCGTCGACGGGTATTGGAAGGACCTCGGTGAGCCTGAGGCTCTGCTCGAGGGTAATCGTTTGGTGCTCGAGTCGATTGAGCGAAATATAAGCGGTGATGTGGATGACCTGTCAACTTTGGATGGTCGAGTTGTCCTGGAACCCGGCGCGTCGGTGGTGAGGTCAATAATTCGTGGTCCTGCAATCATTGGGCAGAATACGGTGATCAAGGATAGTTTTATTGGTCCGTTCACATCTGTTGCCGCAGGGTGCGTCATAGAGTCAAGCGAGGTTGAACACTCAATTATTTTGAATGGAAGCCGAATTACCAATATTCATCGGCTAGAGGGTTCGATAATCGGCAAGTCGGCGGTAGTGGCGAAGACCGAGAGACGCCCTTTGGCCACACGGCTGGTCGTAGGGGATCACTCTCGGATAGATCTTGTCTGATCGGCCTTTTAGGGGCATCATTTGTTTTGAATCCAAGCTACGCTGGCTAGGCCTTTTGTACCGGAAATTTGTAGGAGAACGTGGATGAGGTTAATGGTTACGGGTGGAGCCGGGTTCATCGGATCCAATTTTGTCAGGTACTGGGTGCAAAATCATCCAGGTGACCAGGTTGTCGTTTATGACGCACTAACCTACGCCGGAAGTCTTACCTCCCTTAGCGACCTTGATGGCTCATACAAGTTCGTACAAGGTGATATCGGAGACACTGAGTCGGCCCGGTCGGCCATTAGGACCAACAAGATCGAAGTTGTCGTCAACTTTGCAGCTGAGTCTCACAATTCTTTGGCAATTCTTGATCCGGGCAGATTTTTCCAAACCAATGTACTGGGAACCCAGGGGCTGCTTGAGGCTTGCCGCCACACGGATATCGACAGATTCCACCACGTTTCAACTTGTGAGGTTTATGGCGATCTGGATCTGGATTCCCCTGAAGCTTTCACCGAGTCCTCGCCTTATCTTCCCCGCACTCCCTATAACGCGTCGAAAGCGGGGGGTGACCATGCCGTAAGGGCCTATCACCTGACATATGGGCTACCTATTTCAATCACCAACTGTTCTAATAACTACGGACGGTATCAGTTTCCGGAGAAGGTCATCCCTCTTTTTGTTACTAACGCACTAGACGACAAGCCGCTGCCGCTTTATGCGTCCACACAGAACAGAAGAGAGTGGGTCCATGCTCTCGACCATGCAGGTGCGATAGAAGCTGTGATCAAACATGGCAAGGCTGGGGAAACCTATCATGTTGGCACGGGGGTTGAAAAGAGTATTGAAGAGATTGCTGATCTGGTATTGGATGGGCTTTCCAAGCCGTCAAGTCTGAAGACAATTGTGCCTGACAGACCCAGTCATGATCGCCGATATTTGCTCGACTCTTCCAAGATTCGCAATGAACTGGGTTGGGCGCCGGCAATCGTCTTTGAAGACGGGCTTCGTGACGTGATCGCCTGGTACAAAGAGAACCGTACCTGGTGGGAGCCGCTCAAGGCCAAGGCCCCTGTCATTGAAGGCCAAGCCTGGGTTAAGAACTCCTCATAGGTCGAGGTGAAAAGTCGATTGGGTATCAAAATTTTAGTCACCGGTGGTTCAGGCCAGGTAGGAAGCGAACTGGTTGCGTCACTGCTCAACGTTGGCGGCATTGAGGATGTCCATGCCCCGTCTTCCATTGAACTCGACCTTTCATCCAGGGAGACCGTTCTCGGTGCCATTTGCAGCATTAGGCCGGACTGGGTGATTCATGCCGGTGCATGGACGCAAGTTGATGCCTGCGAAGATAATCCTCAGAAGGCTTATTTGGTCAATGGGCTTGGGAGCAGGTTTGTTGTTCAAGGTGCCGAAATGGTTGGCGCCAGGGTTTGCTACCTGTCGACAGATTATGTGTTTGACGGAAACTCAAAGAGGCCGTACCTGGAATGGGATCCAGTCGGTCCCAGGACCGTATATGGGGTGTCCAAGCTGGCGGGTGAGATGGAAATGAGGTCGAGCGACCTGATCGTTCGGACATCCTGGGTAATGGGGGAGTTTGGGCACAACATGGCCAAGACGCTTGTCCGGCTGGCAAAGGCAGGAGAGCGTCACCGTTTTGTGAATGATCAGATCGGTTCGCCCACGGTCGTCTCGGATTTGGTGGCATTGATTATCGAGCTGGTTATGGGTGGCCATTCCGGGATCTTCCATGTGTCCAATGCTGGCGAAGCCTCGTGGTTTGATGTTGCCAGGTTTATTTTTGAGGCTGTTGGTGAGGATCCAGGTCGGATAACACCGGTGAGTTCCGCTGAATTGATCGGTTATAAGGCGCCGAGGCCGGGTTATTCGGTACTTGACAACTTTGCCCTTCGCGGAAGCGGACTGAAGGCGCTGCCGAGTTGGCGAGAATCTCTGTTCAGGCTGGTGTCCAAGCTCCAAGAGGGGTTGTAGAGAGGTGCACGGCGGAATCGAGGCGGTTGTTGTCAACTACAACGCCGGAGTATATCTCGAGAGGGCCGTCAACTCATTGATCGCCGATGGTGTGGACAAGGTTTGGATCGTGGATAATGCTTCTGATGATGGTTCCACTGCATTTGTCGCGAGCAAAGGGGACAGGGTCTCGGTGGTACGTCCGGGAAGGAATCTTGGATATGGCCGGGGCGCTAATTTGGGTTTCGAAAAAACTGATTCCCGTTACCTGATTGTAAGCAATCCCGACGTTGAGGTGGTCCCAGGTGCAGTTGGAGCATTAGTGCGGGTGCTCGAGGACAATCACGACTGTGCTTTGGTTGGACCCCGAATCGTCAATTCCGATGGCACAACATATCCATCGGTGAGGCATTTTCCCAGTTTGATTGATGCCGGTGGCCATGCAATTTTGGGACAGGTGCTGCCGAATAATGCCTTTTCAAAGAGGTACCGGATGCTTGGTGTCGACCATACTGGGTCATTTCAGGCGGACTGGGTCTCCGGCGCCTTCATAATGGTTCGCTCGGATGTATTCAAAAAGGTCGGGGGATTCAGCGACAAGTTCTTTATGTATTTGGAAGACGTCTTTCTTTGCCGCACCATTGGTGACCGTGGATACCAGGTCAGGTTTTGCGGCCAGGCCGTAGTTCGTCACGTGCAAGGTCTCACCACGGGATCTAGGCCATTCAGGATGATTTTTGCACACCATAAATCGCTCTGGACCTACGCTAAATTGACCAAGAACGGATGGAGAAAGATCCAACTCCCACTCATTTGCATTGGGATACTGTTCAGGCTCTCGATTTCATTATTTCTGGCATTTTTGGGTCGAGGGGCAAAGAATCATGAGCAGGATTTAACGAAGTAAGAGAATTTGGTACTTGTTTGGCCCAAAGTGGGGCTAACCTAATTGCGTCATGGCAAAGGGTTCAATTGGAAAACAGGTAGCTCGCGCTGCAGCAACGGGCGGGGGCCGTACGTCAAGAGGCGAAATTCCATTCGGTTTTTACAGCGCTCTTGCGGTAATTGTCATTTTAGGCATCTTCATTGTTGGGTACTCTCGATACGAGATGCAGCATCCGGTCGCAAAGCCGACTGTGCACCCCGTAATAGGCGATAACTGGCATTTTGCCTTCGGAGTATACGACTGCACCACTTTTCTTCCGAACCTTCCCAAGATTGCCGCTCCTAAGAATGCTTCGTTTACCACGACTGGTAATGGCATCATCAATCTTTCGCCAAAGGTTGCTGCCGATGAGGGTACCGGTGCGACACTTGGGAAGTTTGCAAGTTACTACAAAGGACTGAAGTTCACCTCGGCGTCAGTGACTATTCCGCCCAAGGGGACCATCACTTCAGGGGCCTCGTGCAATGGTAAGCCGACGCAGTTGGAGACCGCAGTATGGAGTTCGGTACTGTCAACCGCTCCAAAGCTATATACCGGAGATCCTTCAAAGGTAGTAATTTCTAGTAACGACGCACTCGTTACTGTAGGACTGGTGCCAAAGGGAGTGTCATTGCCAAAACCACCATCCTCGTCACAACTGGCAAACGTGGCTAACACAACAACAACTACCGCGACGCCTGCAACCATAAAGCCAGCTGCAACGACGACAACGAAACCAGTCAGTTCACCAACCACTTCTTCGGCCGGATAGTTCAGCAAGTTGACACGTGAAAGCACTTTGTATGGTAGCTTCGAAACTTGGATACAACTGGGATCCTGAGGGGTTTTAGTCGATGAAAGCAATTCTTTTGGTGGGTGGCGAGGGCACGCGACTGAGGCCCTTGACCTTGGACACCCCTAAGCAGATGCTTGAGGTGGCCGGAATTCCCATGCTGGAAAGAGTAGTGAGTCGATTGGCATATTTCGGAGTGACCGAGGTAGTCCTTTCACTTGGCTATCGCCCTGATGTTTTTCTGAGTGCGTATCCCGATGGCTTTATTCACGATGTGAAACTCACTTATGCGGTGGAGCCCGAACCTCTGGACACTGCTGGCGCAATTCGATTCGCTGCGCGTGAATCGCGGATTGATGACACGATGATAGTTGTGAACGGCGATGTTCTCTCGGACATACCTGTAGACCACCTGTTAGAGCTCCATCGCAGCCGGGGTGGGTTGGCCACTATTGCTTTGGTTCCGGTAAAAGATCCATCTGCTTTCGGTGTGGTTCCCACGGATGCCAATGGAAAGGTCACTGCATTCATTGAGAAGCCTGCGCCTGGGACCGCTCCCACTAATTTCATAAATGCCGGCACTTATGTGATCGATCCGGCTGTTCTCGACATGATTGACCCCGATCGGCGGGTTTCGATTGAGAAAGAGATCTTCCCTTTGCTGGTTGAAAGTGGTCAGCTTTTCGCCAAGGGTTACGGATGCTATTGGATTGACGCGGGCACTCCAAGTACGTTTCTTGAGGCATCACTGGATATCGTTTCTGGAAAGTTCTCTTCGCCATTGCCGGAAAGCTTTGAGTCTGATGATCAAGGCAACTGGAGTTGCCCTCACTCCGTAATCGAAGGTCAGGTGTTACCTTTTTCGTACATTGGCCACAATGCCCACGTGGCTACCGGATCAGTTGTCGAAGAGTCCGTGGTATCCGACGACGTTTATGTTGGCGAAGAGGCCCGGATCAAACGATCGGTAATTCTTGCTGGTGCCAGAGTCCACGCGAGCGCGATAGTGACCAACTCGATCATTGGACACAATGCTGTAATTCCACCCGGAACGTCAATCCTGGACGGCTCGGTCATTTCACACCGGGCATCGGTTGAGGAAGGGTCAACTATTAAAGGTCAGCGGG